>JAVEWB010000152.1:0-5837 GCA_034004765.1 Anaerolineae bacterium | reverse complement strand
TGCTCGGTATCGTCGAAGAAGACCCTGTCACCATTCTCTAGATGCAGATAGACGTGCGCTAGTTCATGTAGCAGCGTGAACCAGAAGTTGTCGAGCCGATCGTACCGCAGGGTCAGGCCGATCACCGGCCGTCCGGAGGGCGATTTGAAGCACGCCCCGTCCAGGTAGGTGTGGGGCAGGTGCGGCAAAATGACCAGCGCGATGCCATGCTTTTGCAGCAGCTCGCGCGCCAGCGTGGGGCCGCTCTCGAATTTGCTGAGCTTCACTAATTCCCGCAGCAGATCCTCGGTGAGCTTCCCGGCTTCATAGGGCGGCAAGTCCTGTTCGGATGCCAGTGCCAACACACGCCCTTGCCAGGCTCCCAGAGCATACGTATCCATCGGGCCTTCGGAGTTACGGCAGTACACACGCTCCGCCACGCGCCCTTGGAGGGGGGCAAGCAATTCTTCCAGCAGTTCTTCGGCGTACTTCCTGGCATCTTGAAGAGTGCCATTGAACGACTTGAAATAGCCCTGCTTGAACATTTCTGTAAAGGGGTAATCGCGGTAGGCGTACTGGGGCGGCTTCAGGGTCTTGCCGGGATCGTGCAGCAGGACTTCGGCGGGAATGCCCAGCCCGGCGTGGAGGGCACGGATCATGGAGAGGCTGAGAGGGCGCTTTCGGTTGAGCACTTCCGAAACCTTGCTCTGGCTGCCGATGTAGGGTTCCAAATCTTTGCGCGTCAGCCCTTGCTGCTCCATGCGGAACTGGATGGCGGCTATCGGATCGGGCAAGCCGATGGGGAAGGCATCTTTCTCATAGGTTTCGATCAGCACGGCGAACAGCTCCAGCTCGTCTTCTTCAGGCGTGCCGGGCTGAGCATCCATCAGGCTTTCGAGACGTTCCAGGGCTGCCTGGTAGTCGGCTTCATTCTTGATGATTTTCGGCTTCATCATACTGTCTCCGCATCTATCTTTCCATATTCTTCATGCGTGCCGATGAACCGTATAAAGACGACCTCTTTGTTGTAGTGAATGGCTACGATCAATCGGTAGTGGTTCCCTTTGATGTTGAACACCACCCGATTCCCCGGCAGAAAGTCGGCACTGCGATAGCGGGCTTTGACGTCGTTGGGTGATTTCCAATGGGCGTGCTCGGCTTCTTTTTCCCAGGACGTCAGGGCATCCTCTGCGTCCGGGTGCTCTGTCCAACATGCAATCAGCTTCTGTCGGGTGATAATGTGCATCTCTATCATATCCCTTTTTGGGAAAAATGTCAATTATTTATATCCTGTTTTGGGAATAAGACGGGCTTTTGCTCCACACTGAAGCTTTCATTTGCGATCGAGGTCCGCGTATGCCTGGTCACTGAGCTGCTGCAAGCGATCTCTCAGTGATTTCAATGCTTGATAGTCGGGGGCAGGCCTGGTAAGATAGTCCCAGCGTCCGCTGAGTGCATCATCAATAACGTCAAGGAGGCAGTCCATGTCCCAGCGATACAGACCGATGGGGCGCTTCCCTTGATAGGCTTCGATGCGCCGGTCGAGGCCGTACGCTTCGGCCATCATCCATGTTAGTTTTTGGAGTTCCTCCAGTTCGCGCCCGGTGATAAGAATCGGATAGGGTTTGTCTTTGGATCCCGGTTTCATAATTGTGACCTCTGGCTTGGAGAGTACTTTATGTTCCCTATACGGCTGAGTTGGCGTTTCTCTCTTACTCTCAGTATAGACGTGCTTGCCAGAAGTCAACATAATTTTCAGGAGGTGATTTTGTATGTTTCCTAAAGCAAGCTTTCCCCTACTTGATTTGCAAATTCTCCCGCTGTGATAAGATTACCCTCATGGCGATCCCTGTGCTGACGACTAAACTTCACGTCCCACTGCTGCGGGCGGGCTTTGTGCCACGTCCCCGTCTCCTGGAGCGCCTGGAGGCCGGGTGCAGCAGTAAGCTCATCTTAGTCTCCGCGCCGGCCGGATTCGGCAAGACGACGCTGGTGAGCACCTGGGCGCGCACGCGGGGCCACGCCGTTGCCTGGCTGGCGCTGGAAGGTGCGGATAACGACCCTGTTCGCTTCTGGCAGTACGTTATCGCCGCGCTGCAGACCGTCTACCCGGAGGTGGGGGAGGGGAGCGGCGCTGCGCTCCAATCCCCGCAAGCGCCACCGGTCGAGGCCGTGCTAGTGGATCTGCTCAACGAGTTCGACGCGCTCCCCGGTGACTGCGCCCTGGTGCTCGATGATTACCATCTGATCAAGGCCCGCCCGATTCACGATGCTGTGCTGTTCCTTTTGGAGCATCTGCCGCCCCGGTTTCATCTTGTCCTGGCTACCCGTACCGATCCGCCTTTCCCCCTGGCGCGACTGCGTGCCCGCGGGGAGCTGACGGAGCTCCGTGTGGCCGACCTGCGTTTCACTGCCGATGAAGCCGCGGCCTTTCTGAACGAGGCGATGGGGCTGCACCTTTCCGCGGATGACATCGCTGCACTGGAAACTCGTACGGAGGGCTGGATCGCCGGCTTGCAGTTGGCAGCGCTCGCCTTACAGGCACCGGGGCGGGGGGACGTGTCGGGGTTCATCGCTTCGTTCACCGGCAGCCACCAGTACGTCCTGGACTACCTGATGGAGGAGGTCTTGCAGCGCCAGCCCGAGGTTCTGCAGACATTCCTTTTGCAGACCTCCATACTGGAGCAGTTGAATGGCGAGCTGTGTGACGCGCTCATAGAAGAAGGCGGGCAATCCGGCCCATCGGCGGATACGCTGCAGGAATTGGAGAAGGCCAACCTGTTCATCGTGCCGCTGGATGAGGAGCGCCGCTGGTACCGCTACCACCATCTGTTCGGCGACTTGCTGCGCGGCCAACTGCAGCGGCTCTACCCCCACCAGATCAAGCCCCTTCACCTGCGAGCCAGCGCCTGGTATGAGGCGCGTGGATTCACGACTGAGGCCATCCATCATGCAGTGGCTGCCGAGGATGGGTCGCGCGCTGCCAGACTCGTGGAAGCTTACGGGTTCGCTGTCCTGATGCATGGCGAGATGCTGACGGTCAAGGGCTGGCTGGATTCTCTGCCCGAATCAGAGCGCAGTACACGCCCGTGGTTGAGTATCTACCTCGCGTGGGTGCTGCTGCTGACCGGAAGGACGGCGGAGGTCGAGGCGCAGGTACAGGCAGCGGAACGTGCGCTGGCAGCCGGCCCTGGCCCTGCGGATGGTGCTTTCCTTCGCGGTCATATCGCCACCCTCCGTGCCTATGCTGCTTCGTTCATGCAGGATGATGTCCGCGCTGTTGCCTATGCCCAAGAGGCGCTGGCAGTCCTCCCGGCGGAAGAGGCACAGGTTCGCAGCATCGTCAATTTTGTCCTCGGTGTGGCCTCTTTCATCCGGACCGATTTAGAGGGGTGCATCAAAGCGTTCATGAAGGCCGGAGAACTGGGCATGGCTTCGGGTAATATTCATATGGCGGTCCCGGCGTTGGCGGCGGCTGCAAGCATACAGTTTACTTTAGGGCGGGTGCGCTCGGCTGAACTCAGCTACCTGGAGTTGGTGAAGACGACCCAAGAACGGGCCGGAGCGTCCACGCCGCTGCTCTCACGGGTCTACTCCGGCCTGAGCACGGTGTATTACGAATGGAATCGGCTGGAGGAGGCTAAATCTTACGCGGCAGAGGGTGTGATGGCAGGGCGGCGCTGGGGAAACACCGATGTAATGGCAACGTCCTATATCGCCACCTGCGCCGTTCGCAGAGCCCGGGGGGATTTCGAGGGGGCACGCGATGCGGTGGAGAAAGTCTTACAGCTTATGCGATCGGTGACGCTGAGTGCCGGCATTCCGGCGCAGGGAATCAAGACCTGGATCATGACCTTGCTGGCGCAGGGGAATCTGGCCGAGGTCGCTACCTGGGCGGACGCTTACTCTTCACCCTTTGCCGAGGCCTCCGATTTTTTCTGTGAGGCGGAGTATATTATCCTGGGACGTGCTCTCCTGACCTTGGGACGGTGGGACGATGCTGAGACGCTGCTGTCGCGGCTGGCGCATCAGACCGAAGCGGGCGGACGGATGGGGCGCTTGATCGAGATCCTGGCGCTCCAGGCACTGCTCTGCCAGGCGCGCGGCGAGAGCGTACAGGGGCATACGCTGCTGAAACGCGCGCTCCTCCTGGCGCAGCCGGAAGGATACGCGCGTACTTTCATTGATCTGGGTGCCCCCCTGGTGCCCCTCCTTCAGCAGGTCCGGGCAGAAGGGATCGCCCCGGCTTATGTCACGGCGCTGCTGGAAGCGTTGGGCATGCAGCCGGCTCCGGCTTCGGCATCGATGGCTCTTCTTGAGCCGTTGAGCGACCGTGAGGTGGAGGTCTTGCAGATGATCGCCGCCGGGTACACCAACGATGAGATCGCCGGACGGCTTTATGTGGCCGTCAGCACCGTGAAGAAGCACATCAACCACATGTATGACAAACTTGGCGTCCGCAACCGCACTCAGGCCGTGGCTAAGGGCCGGGAGGCAGGACTGCTGAGGTAGATTCACCCCCTGAATTCACCCTTCGATGGATGACAGTTCACCCCCTTGCATGGTATGGTAGGAGCATCAGAAAATTGACATTGCAAGGAAGGAATCGAAGGGATGAACACGGTATTGGTTGTCTATACTACCAACTCCGGCTCGACGGCTGAGGTCGCTCGGGCCATCGGCGAGGAATTATCGCGGGAAGGAACTGCTGTTGAGGTGCGACCTCTGGCGGAGGTGACCGAGGTTAGTGGCTATCAGGCCGTAATTGTTGGAGGGCCGATGATCCTGGGCTGGCATCGTGACACGGTGGCTTTTCTCAAGCGCCACCAGGAGGCATTGCACGACAAGCCGGTCGCTTACTTCTTCACCGCGCTCAGCCTCACCCGCAGCGACGAGAACCACCTCAACGGGTGTACGGTTTTCCAGGACCCGGCACTGGCCAAGGCTCCGCACAATCCGGCGAAGTTGAGCTTCAAGGAGAAATATGCGTCCGTTGAATCGTACCTGGAGCCGCCGTTTACGCAGGCTCCTCAGGTGCACCCGGTGAGCGCGGCGTTCTTCGCCGGTGCGCTGGATTATGGCAAACTGTCCCTGTTCCATAAGCTCTTCGTCCGGTTCATCATCGGCGCGGAGGCCGGTGACTTCCGCAACTGGGAGGCCATCCGTTCTTGGGCTGCGGACCTTCGCCCGAGGCTGGCTGCTTAGGTGCCACCGAGATGGTGAGGTATTTTCACCGCCGAGCTCGCCGAGGACGCCGAGAAAACATAAAATCTCTGCGATCTCGGTGGGCTCGGCGGTAGATGATTAGATTGCTGGTTCGTCTGAATTTAGGGGGTGTTTATGGCCAAACGTCAAATTGTTCGCAGAACGCTGCTGTTTCTGTTTTTCTTTGCCCTGCCGATCACGCTTAACTACTATTCACCGGTCTTGATCATCGAGAGTGCTTTCGACCGGACTATCAATTTCAGCTTCTTCTTTTGGGTCGGCTATCTCGTGACGGCTTTCTTCGTGGGCCGGACGGCGTGTGGCTACGTCTGCCCTCTTGGTGCTGCTCAAGAGATAAAGGACAGCATGGCGCCCAAGCCTCTCGTCAGGGTGAAATACCTGGAGGGGGTGAAATACCTGCTTGCCGTTGCGTGGGTCGGCGCTATCGTCTATGGTGCGGTTTCCTCGGGCGGCTATCAGAGGGTGCACCTGCTCTATAACACCGAAGCTATCATTTCGCTTGAGGATATCCACAACGTCATCATTTACTACATCGTCACGCTGGTCACGCTGCTGCCGGTCTTTTTCTTGGGCAGGCGCGCCTTCTGCCGTTACTTCTGCCCTTTCAGCGTCTTGAACATCGTGGGAAGCAA
>JAVEWB010000151.1:0-5838 GCA_034004765.1 Anaerolineae bacterium | reverse complement strand
TGAAGAAGAAGCTCAACCCGCCCCGTTTCGATCCGGGTAGCATCCATCAACGCCTCGGTAATCATCTGCAAACGGGAGACACTCTGTGAGACTAAAGTTAAGGCCTCACGCGGTTCTGCAGGAAGAGGGCCAAAATCATCGTCCAGCAGCATCTCCACATAGCCACGGATAGCCGTGAGCGGAGTGCGCAGCTCGTGAGCCGTCATCATGACAAACTGGGCTTTCAGATCAGCCAGGTGTTGCAGTTCCACATTGGCAGCGGCAAGGACATGATTCTGCTGTTCGAGTTGTGCCTTGAGCAAGCTCAGTTCGTTTCGTTGGTGGGAAAGCTGTTGATCGATAATACCGACTTCCGTAATGTCCTGAATCACATGCAGCAAGCCGCAGATTTTGCCGTTTGCATCGCACCAGGGCATCGTCACCATCGTCAAGTAAAGTGGCTGCTCTTCACCCCTGTCGCGGTTGACCCAATTGAGCTCGAACCGCGGCAGTTCCCCCGCCAGAATAGATCTCAGAGTCTCCTCACAACTCAATAACTCAGGCACCCAATCCGGCAAATATCCCCCCAGGCAAGACCCACCGCGCGCGCAAAGGGGCTCAGTTGCACCAAAAGATTCCACAATCTTCAACGCGCAATCGGTCACAAAATAGGCGATCTCCCGATCCTGCAAAACCGCCCGGATGACGCCAGGATCCATGCCTTCCGTCACTGAGTGTGCTCCAACAAGACCTGCCCAAGACGGCGAAAGACCTCTTCGACATTCGCGCCCGTTTTGGCGCTGGCCAGATAGGCCTGGGTATCGTGAGCCGCCGCCATCTGTTCGACCTGCGCTGCAGAAAATCGGAGTTGGTTGGTCAGATCGCTCTTGTTGGCGACCAGGAGGGTTACAGCATGGGCACTCACTTCCTGCAAATCATGGAGATAACGTTCCAGGCTGGCCAAGGTCTCAGGTCGCGTCATATCGCAGACCAACAGCGCTCCCGCCGCACCGCGCAAATAGTTGGCACGCACCCCTTCGAAGTCCTGGCTGCCGGCCAGATCCCAAAGCATCATCGTGACTTCGACCACCTCATCGCCTTCAGGAACCACCACAGTCTTACGGCTGACCTTCACCCCAATCGTGCTGAGATACTTGTCGCTGAAGCGGTTGTAGACGAAACGCTGCACCAGACTGGTCTTTCCCACGGCAAAATCACCCAGCAGACAAACTTTCTTCTGAATGCGTCTCATATTCTCCTTAACCGTCCCACTCTCTTAGAATCCGCCCCGGATAAGATACCCTACCGGGCCACGGACGTCCCCACCCGTGCCCTCCCACAGACCCACACGCTCAAGGAGCCGGCGTCGGTGTGATAAGATATTCCGGAATGGGGTCGAGCATCCCTACCCACCGCCGCGAGACCCAACCGCGATACTCTTCCGTACCCAAAGCAATCCACCGCACCAGGCACCAGTCATCGTAAACAGCCAAAATCTCCACCGGCCGGCCGCGATCCAGGACCTGTTCCAGGCGGGGCGCCCCCACTGCAGGCGCTTCGTAGGCCCAGACGTTTCCGACCATGACCCCCTCCACTGCGGCAGGCGTTGCCGGTGCCACCGTCGGAGCAGGCGTCTGCGTAGGAAGAGGCGTCGCAGTTACAGTCGCCGTAGGAGACGGGGTCACCGTTGGCGTCGCCGTCAGCGTAGCCGTAGGCGGCACCGCCGTCGGCACAGGGGTAGCATGCAGCGCCTGCCAGCCCCAGCGTCCTGCCAGACACAGGGTTGCCAAACAGAGCAACATCAGCGCCGCCAGTCCCATCAGAACGCGCCGCTGAACCACAGAAAGCTGCCGCGGCTTGGTAGAAGTGATCAACGAGCGCAGCGAGGCCTCGACAGGCGCCAATGGAGTCGGATCCCCCGCATAGTCCCGCAGCACGCGCTCATAGGCGTGGTCGATCTCGATCACCCGATCGCGCATCTCGGCACGAAACCCGGAGGGCTCTATGCCGTCCGCAACGACAGCCAGGTAAGCATGCTGTGCAGCCTCGATCAGAATCTGGCGCTCCCCATACTGGATCGCTTCAAGATCAGCCCCGTCATCCCGACCAAAGGCATCTTCCGCAAAATCCCGGATGGCGGTCAACATCCCGCTGATGACATCCGAGTCAAGCGAGACGTCGGGTTCCCGCGAGACGTACCACAGCAGCAGACCGCTCTCGCGGTGAATCAGAAAAATCTCGGCGATCTGAAAAGGCAAAGCGTCTCGGAGAGCAAGCTCGGCATCAGATACACCGGTGACCATCGCCTGCACCCGCCGCCAGATCATCTGTGGTTTCATCGTCGTCCGCATCTGTGCATCGACCGTGCGCGCCAGATCGCGGATGGCTTCGGAAACCGCACGCATGACGGTCTGGCCGATGACCGGGTAAAGCGCGTCAATCATCTCCTCACGCGCATCACGAATCTTGCGGCGGATTGCGTCCCCAATGATCGGCGTCACCATTGCCGTCAGCCGATCTTCGTCGTTGACGCTAGAGCGCAGATCATCCAGCTCCGCCTCCAGCTCTGTGACTTTTTGGCGGTAGCGGCTGAAAAGCAGCTCCCTGAGTTCCTGCATCGAAGGCGATGGGGCCGGCGGCGTGGACTCAGGAGCTTCTGAAGAAGCCGTGTCGTGATCTAGAGTAGTCACCGGTTCAGCCCAAATTCGGCACTCCCAAATCTTGCAGCAAAGTCTTCACGGAGCCACCACTTTTCAAATGTGTGCCCAGATCGACAAAAAGCTCACCTAACGTCACCCGATCCACCTTTTCCTCGATCAGCCGCTGCGCCGTCTGACGCAGCTCATCGCGCAGATCGTCATCCGCCTTGCGCGACTCCTTACGCAAATCCTGCAGCTTTTCAACATGCAGCCGATCCTGCTCGGTTAACTGGGTATTCAGATGATCCAACTCCTCCTGGAGCCGCTCCAAATCCCGCTGCAGGGTTTGGAAACGCTGCTCGTACTCCCGCATCTGAGAGCCAAAAATGATATCCCGAATACGATCCAGTTCCTGCGGTGTATTTTCCATAGATGAAGCCTTCTCCCCGTCGCTCATGACTGACTCCTTATGCTCATGATAGAATAAGAACCTTGCAACACACATTACGACTTAGCCCGCGGGCATCTTGTCCCACACCAACGAGCTCATGGTTTGACCGCGAATTTGTACCCCAGCCCCCGCTCGGTAATAATATACCGTGGCTTATTGGGTGTACTCTCAATCTTCTGCCGCAGCCGATGGACGTGGACCCGCAGGGCATCCTCGAAGACCTCCTCCCGGGGCCACAGACGGCGCAGCAGGAAATCGGTCGTCACCGGGCGGCCCGCATTCCGCATCAGGATGTAAAGCAGTTTGGTCTCAGTCGGCGTCAAGAGGACCGGTTCGCCCCCTACACAGACCTGCTGATGAGCAAAATCGACACTCAGCCACGTGTCGATTTGAGTAATAGGGGCAAGCATATAGCCGAAGTCCCCAATCCGCCGCAGAACCCGGCTCACTCGCGCGACAAGCTCGCGAGGGCTGAATGGCTTGATAATGTAATCTTCTGCGAAGTACTCGATCCCCTCGATGATCGTCTCCTCTTCATCCACAGCCGTCAGCAAAATGATGGGCAAATCGCTGTAGGCCTGCACTGTGCGGCAAAAATCAAAGCCCCCCATCCCGGGCATCAGCAGATCGACCACCGCAAGGTGCGGCAGTCCCTTCCTGGCAATGAGATCGAGCCCCTCTTCCGCAGAGTCCGCGGTAAGCACTTCGAACCCGGCCAGGTCAAGCTTTGTCTTTACCAGACTACGAATCGCCGGATCGTCGTCGATGACAAGGATACGTTGAAACAAGTTGTGATCGTTTGCGGAAATATCCAGCATCATTTCTCTCCCTCCGGCCGTTCAGGAAATCGATTTACCGGTACATGCTGCGCAGGCCCGAAATTGTGCTGACTCACAAAAATATTATACATGAGGTTAGAGAAAAACACCACACCAATGGATGCTTCGACGTGGGATCGTCAACGCAATGGGAGCACCTCCAGCGCCGGCTTGGGCGTCAGATCCAGCCGCCACAAGCCAAAGAAATGCTCATGGGTAGCAGGCTCTCCGGATGTCGGGGAAAAATCAAAAGCCGTCCACACCATCCACCCAGCGAGGCCTTGAACCTCGCCGCCCTTCACCACGTCGCCTAAAATCGCCGCCTGCGTCACCTCGTCCCGTGCGTCCTGAGGGGCCTCGGCCCAACTGTGGTATCCGACCTCTTCCAAGAGCAGCGGCTGGACACTCCGCAGGCGATACTCCGTGACCCGGGAGGCCAGCGACGGCGCATCGCTCCAGTGATGAAAAGAGAGCAGATCCACGTAGGGCGCAGTCAGCGTGGGGTCACCCCACCACCCCGCCGTGCGCAGATGATACGGGTCATGCTCCTGCACAAGCTGACTCACATGCGCCAGCCATCCCAGCACCTCTTCCTGGCTGAAACGCGCCGTATCCCCTGAGCGCGCCCCATAGTCCAGGTCCCCCTCATTGCGCAGATCCCACGCCAGGATCGTGGGATCGTTGCGATAACGACGGACGATGTAGGTCGTCTGCGCATCATAGCGCGCCCAATCCGTGTAGAGCGGTCGGAAGGTAAGGTCCGGCAGATCATTGAGCGTGATGATCACCTTCAAATCCCGGTTGCTCGCCATCGCCAGTAGCATGTCCACGCGAGCAAAAGTGGACTCGTTGGGGACAGCGTCCTCAGGCTGACAGATGAACAACGGATCGTACCACAAAAAGAGGCGCAGCACATTGAACCCGGCCTGCTTGATCAGGTCTAACTCCTCAGCCACCTCCGTCAAATCCGCCCCCGTAAGAAACCGATCCCAGGGAGCATGTCGCGAGTAGTAATTGACGCCCCGAACCTCAAAGATCTCACCGTTCGACAGCAGATGCTGACCCGACACGCTGACGTACGCAGAAAGGTCGGGGGCCTCCGCCGGAGCAGGGTCCACGCCCGAAGCTGCCGTGGAAGGACAGGCAGGGATCGTCGGCTGCGGCAAAGCATTCAGCCGTAGCAATGCCTCCAAAGCCTCCTGCCTGCGTGGGTCGAGGAGGAAAGCGGCCTGATACTGTTCGATTGCACCCAGGACGTCTCCCTCGGCCTCGAAGGCAGCGCCATAGTTGAAGTGCGCGGCATAGGCCTTGCTCGACACAAATTCTTCCCCGCAAGATTCCAGCGCCGTCAAAACAGCCGACCAATCTTTGCCCCAATAGGTATCCACATCCGCACAGGTGAGAGAACGATCGGGGGGAGAAATCCCCAGGGGCGTCGGGGCAGTGATATCAAGAGTTTGCGGTGAAACGGTGGGCGTCGTACAGGCCCCCAAAATGAAGGCCAGCTCTATGAGCATGACAATCAAAAGCTTGCATCTTGCAGCCATACGCTCCGCCTTCCTCCATACAGGGACCGCGAGCATTCTACCCTACTGCAGCTCTTCCATCTCCCTGCGCAGCCGCCGGATCCGAATCTGCTGCACGACCAGGGTCGCGATCAGTACCAGCGTGATAATGGGCCAGACAATGACAAAGATCCAGACGTTGATCTCTTTGTAAGTCATCCCCAGCCGAGGCGCCAGGAAGAGCAACAAGCGTACGCACAGGTCAAAAACCCTATCCATCATAGTGCCACCCCCACTAAAGATTATAGGGATCTTTGCACACTAAGTCAACGACAAAACCTTTCCTTCATTCGCGCTATAACAAAAATGGCACCTCACGTCAGGTGAGATGCCATCAAATAAAAAGAAGCGGGTGAGGGGACTCGAACCCCTGACATCCTGCTTGG
>JAVEWB010000150.1:0-5839 GCA_034004765.1 Anaerolineae bacterium | reverse complement strand
TCTGAACTCAGGCAAGCCCCTACTGGCATCCAGTGCCCGCAACTGCGCCAGCGACATTGCCGCGACCCTGCCGACCCCATTGGTTGTGGCATCGACACGCGCATCATGGATCACGACAGGGACGCCATCGGCAGAGAGGTGCACGTCGAGCTCGACCCCATCAGCCCCTACATCCGCCGCCTTGCGGAAAGCAGCCAGGGTGTTCTCCGGAGCCGTCGCGCTTGCCCCCCGATGGCCCAAAATCAACGGGCGCTCATGCCACCACGCATCCGGGAAATGGGCCATGCTCACAGTTCGACGAAATAGGAATCGGCCGCGCGATCGATCAACTCTTTGCTCAGCGTGGGCGGGACATTGAGATACCCCGAGATGTCGATGATCTGATCGAGCAAGTCACGGGCATGGCAGGCACGGGGAACCCGCGACGCCTTGATATAATGCTCCTGAATCAGATAAGCCAGCCCGCGGTCGTCCCAAGGGATCGATTTGTGCAGACAGACACGTTTGAAGATCTCGCGATACCCATTCCAGTCTGGATCCCCAACCTCAATTTTGTGGCGGATGCGGCGCAGGAACGCCTCGTCGACCAGATCCTTGGGTGCCAGGTTGGTGGAGAAAACAATCAGCACCTCAAAAGGTATCTCGATTTTGCGCCCCGTATGCAGCGTCAAGAAGTCGAGGCGCTTCTCCAAAGGCACGATCCAACGATTCAGGAGATCGCGAGGGCGCACCTGCTGGCGTCCGAAGTCATCGATCAACAGGAGGCCCCCATTGGCCTTCATCTGGAATGGGGCCTCATAATACTTGTTATTGAGATCATAGACGAGGTCCAACCCCTCTAAGGTCAGCTCACCTCCAACCACAATAAAAGGCCGGCGCACCCGTAACCAACGCGGGTCAGCGCCATGCGGCGTCGTTCCATCGGAAGAGACCAGGACGTGGTTGACGTTGTCGAAGACTTTGATGATCTGCCCCTCGACCTCCACGGCATAAGGCATGTAGATGTCCCCCTCCATCAAAAGAGAGCCGATCGCTTCGGCAATGGAGGTCTTCCCGTTTCCGGGGTTCCCGAAGAGAAAAATCGACCGACCGGAGTTCACGGCAGGGCCGATCTGCTCAAAAGTGCGCTCGTTGATCACCAAATTTGCCAGCGCCTGGCGCAACTGACGCTGGTGCACCGTAACCTCTTTCAAGCCCTGCTGGAGGACAGAATCGTTGTACACCGCCAGCGGAATCGGCGCAGGCCCGGCGTATTGGCTGCGATCCAGCGCGTCGCGTGCCATCTCCCGCCCGCGCGCGGTCAATACATATTCGTAGGTGGATTCGGAAAGGCCACCTCCCCCGCCGGCCCCGCGTACTTCACAAAGCCGCTCACGCTTTAGAAAATCCAGCACCTGATCCACAACGCCGGCAAAAGGCAGCGCCATCTTATCGGCAAGCGCGCGGCCCGCCAGATAGCTCTCGAAGTATAAAATCTTCAGCGCCAGATCGGTAAGGAATCCGATATTCAGCCCCGTATCTTTGACCGTGCGCGGAGCACGAGGAGTAAACGTCCCGCTGGTCACCACACCTTTAGATTCAGTCATATTCACCTCCAACCCATCGCAGTCATAACGTTCCCACAACACAAAGTCCGCTCATTAAAGACTCCAAATCTGTGTTTCATCTTTCGCCGCCCCCTCATCATTCAGGTGCGCGCATGCTCAGACAAGGAAGGGCTCACGCGGCAAGGTTGTCAACGTCTCCATACCGTGCTCTGTAACCAGGACGTCATCCTCAATTCGAACACCACCGACGCCCTCAAGATAAATGCCCGGCTCCACCGTGAAGGTCATACCCGGCACTAACGTCGTCGCATTGCCTGCCACGATAAAAGGAGGTTCATGGATCTCCAACCCCAACCCATGCCCCGTGCGGTGCGTGAACTTGCTGCCATATCCCGCTTCGGCAATGACCGCCCGGGTAACCTGATCGACCTGAAAAGCGGAAATGCCGGGGTGGACTGCCGCGCGTCCGGCCGCATTGGCCTGCAGCACCAGGGAGTGAATAGCCTGCAGTGGCCCTGTGGGCTCGCCGAAAACCACCATGCGCGTCAGATCGGAGGCATAGCCATCCACGAACGCACCCCAATCGACCACCACCCAATCACCTGCTGCAAACGGGCGATCTCCGGGCACGGCATGAGGTACCCCTCCATGCGGGCCGCCGGCCACAATCGGATCGAACGAAAGTGCGTCAGCCCCACCGGTCAACATGGCCGCAGTCAGCCGCGCTGCCGCCTCTTTCTCGGTCATCCCGACATAGAGCTGTCCCAACCAGGCCTCGAAAGCACGTTCGGCAACCGAGATAGCCCGGCGCATCGCCTCCAGCTCTCGTTCCTCCTTACAGATCCGCAGATCCGCGAAGAGATCGTCGGCAGGCACCAACTCCGAACCCGCGGCATAACGCTGCAAGATCCGGGACTCCAAAAGCCGCATCCGCAGTGCCTCGACGCCGACCCGCGCCTCGGCGATCTCCAGCTTGGCACAGGCCTGCTGGAAAGCTAATGCATAACCGTCCTCATCGGTATAAGGGAACGTCTCCATGTCCGTGACCTTATCCGCTTCCAACGCGGGTAGAACCAGGGCCGGCGGCTGATCCACCGGGAAAAAGCCCACAACCGGGCGTTCACTCAAGAAGAAAGAAAGTCCCGTCACATAAAACAAATTTGGCCCAGGCATCAATGCTACCACATCCAATCCGCGCTCCTGAGCCAAACCAATCATGCGTTGCTGCCGGGAAACATCCATGAAACACCTCCAGAAATTAGCTCTGCACAGCTTTACCCGCTAAAAATGCACCTTCCCACAAAAACGGCCAAGTATGCTACAATCTCTCGATAAATGAATAGGAGAAACGTATCATGATCCTCCAGCTACCCATTGGCCTTGTAGGCTCGAATTGCTATCTCGTCTACGATAAAGAGAAAGGGACAGGCGCCGTCGTCGATCCCGGCGGCGATGCCCAGCCTGTTCTGGAGGCGATCAAGGAAAAGGGTCTCCAGATCCAGTACATTCTGAATACGCATGGCCATTTCGACCACAGCTTCTCCAACGCCGCTCTAAAATCCGCGCTTAACGTTCCGCTGGGAATCCACCCCGATGATAAGGCGCTGCTTCGTGAAGGTGGTGGCGCGCCCTGGTTCGGGATATCCGCAGCCCCCACCTCCCAGCCGGAGCTTGCGCTGACAGATGGGAGTGTTTGGGAACTCGGCAGCCTCCATATCCAGGTCATCCATACACCAGGGCACACCCCGGGAAGCATCTGTCTCTATATTCCCGAAGACCATGCCCTGCTCACCGGCGATACGCTCTTCCCAGGCAGCGTAGGACGGACAGATCTCCCGGGGGGAGACTCCGAGCACCTGACACAAAGCCTGCGTCGGCTGCTCTCCCTGCCTCCCCAAACGATCCTCTACCCGGGACACGGTCCTGCAACAACCTTGCGCCAGGAGATGGCCCACAATCCCTGGTTGCAAGCACTGACACGCTAGTCAGAGAGCATCCGGAGCAGCCCCAGCACGCCCAGCCCCATCTTCAAGGCATCCCCAGGCCGGGGTGCGGGAACATGTGTCTCTCCCTCGTCATCCACTACGGCGACCGAGGAGTTCAAGTACAACCAACCGGCCAGGATGCCAATCCCGGCTCCTATCACGCCACCAATCAACAGCACACGGGCTTTCGTATTCACGCTGGCCTCCTCGGAATAAGATTTCTAAATAGCGTACGGATCATCCAAATGATGCTATAAACACGAATGAAGGGCGCGGCGATTGATCCGGAAGCTTGTTCAACCATCTCGCGCGCTTTCTCTACGTAAGAAAAGGCCAGGGGCCAATAAAGCCGCACCAGTTTCCGCAGCCGATAGACCCCATAAGCAAGCGCTCCAATCAAGATCAAAGGAGCCATGCCTGCAACAAGCGCCTCCAAACTCAGAAAAATCAACGCAATATCGCGTGGTGTTACCATCGTCAGCTCCTCCCGCTATCCGGATAGACTCTTTCAGCATAAAAGAGCAACTCAGTTAAATTAAGTATACCGCTGTGGTGTAAATTAAACAAGCAACGCCAGACGAACCCACAGCGGCGGCCCCAAAATCAGCAGCCCTACTACGACGGCAATCATGGCCGTGAGCAGCACCGCGCCGGCAGCCAGATCCTTGACGCTCTTGGCGAGCGGATGATAATCCGGGCTCGCAAGATCAACCAACAGCTCAGCCGCCGTGTTGAAGATTTCAGCCGTCAGCACCATGCTGATCGTCAGCGCAAGCAGCGCCAGGCCCTCACGCGAAACACGCAGCCACGCAGCCATACAGAGCACGACAACCGTCGCGGCAAGATGGATCTTGAAATTACGCTCTGTACGCGCTACATAAACGAGACCGGCCCAAGCAAACTGAAAGCTGGCCAGCAAGTTGGTGGTATGCGGTTTGAGTTTCATTCAGGCAGCGGAATATCAATGCTCAGCAACTTGAGAACGGCCGCCTGTGCATCCCACATCTGCGACTTTTCCTTAGGTTCGGCGTGATCGTAGCCCAAGAGATGCAGTGTGCCATGGACGATGAGCAACTGGAGTTCCTGCGCGACAGCGCAGCCGACAGACTCCGCCTGCGCAGTAGCACGCGGCAGTGAAATGACGATGTCCCCCAAATAACGTGGGAACCCCTCCGCACCTACGGCGAAGGGCCCCCGGGTATCATCGGGAAACGACAGGACGTCCGTCGGTCGGTTTATGCCCCGAAAACGCTGGTTGAGATCACGCAGCGCCTCATCGTCGGTGATGACAATGGTGATTTCGCTGGGCTCTTCAACCCCCTGCTGCTTCAAGACAGCCAGCGCAGCCACCTTGAGCAATGTGAGGTCCACATCTTCCAAAGGGACCTCCATCTGAATTTCAATCTGGTGAAGGATGCTCATTCCTCTCTCTTCGTCTCCTCTGCTTTCGTTTTGACATCAGGATATCTGATCCGTGGATGATAAGCGCCTTTCAAAAGCTCGATATAGGCCTCTTTTACAATCTGCAGCTCGCGCAAGGTCAAGGGACACTCATCCAACTGCTTATCCCGAATCCGTGCGTCAAAGATGCGGCTGACGATTTCAACGACCTCCTCAGACGTCGAAGGTCGGGCAGCCCTGGTGGCCGCCTCGCAGCCATCGGCCAGCATGACCAGGGCCGTCTCTTTACTCTGCGGGCGAGGGCCGGGGTAGCGAAACAGTGATTCGTCGACCAAACCAGCCTCTCCTCCCGCGGCCTCCAAGGCCTTTTGATAGAAAAAACTCACCCGCAGGGTCCCGTGATGTTCAGGGATAAAAGCACGCACACGTGCGGGCAGTCCATATTGGCGTGCTAACTTGATCCCATCCCGCACGTGTCCCACAACAATATCCACACTTGTCTGCGGGTCAAGCCGGTCATGAGGGTTACTGAGGCCCCGCTGATTCTCCACAAAGAAGTAAGGGCGCGCCAGCTTGCCAACGTCGTGATAATAGGTACCGGCACGTGTCAGCAAAGCATTCGCACCGATGCGCTCCGCTGCCTGCTCCGCCAGGCTCGCCACCATCATCGTATGATGAAACGTCGCCGGAGCCTCGCGCAAAAGGCGCTGCAGCAAAGGATGGTTAGGATGACTGAGTTCCACCAGCCGGAACGTCGTGGCCAGATCAAACAGCGGGGCAAGCAGGAAAAGTCCGCCCAGGGTCAGTCCTCCGGAAATCACACCGCCCACCATACTGGCACCAGCCTCAAGCAGAAAAGAGAGCAGCGCACTGTGCAGTTCTGACGTCGAAAAGGCCAGGCGAGTA
>JAVEWB010000149.1:0-5843 GCA_034004765.1 Anaerolineae bacterium | reverse complement strand
CAGCGGCCACAGGTGCCGGTGCCAGCACAACGGCTGGCGCGGCGCTGTCGGTCATGACCGGGGCTGCCGGTGCTTGTGTGGCTTCGTCCACCCAGATTTCCAGCGGCTCGCCGTCGACCGTGACCCGGACGGGACGTTCTCTGGGGTTGGGGACGTCTACGGTATAGGTTTGCTCTTTGATCGTTACTTTATAGATTGGCATCTCTGTCCTCTTCGTACTGCGCAGCAGGCCCGGAAGTCCACCTGCTCTGACATCGGCATCATAGTTTATCTTTCTACAGTTCCCTTTTACCTGGATCGTAAGCGCGGCTGCATGTGCTGGCTCCGCTGAGCCAGGTGATAGCTGCGCACGTAAGCGCTCCACGGATTGGAAGTTGCTCGGGCGGTGGGCCGGATGACCTGCGCCTGGGCCAGTGCCACCGACACGGCGGCAGCGGCGGCCAGATAGCGATCGTCGGCTTGGGGCGCGGCCACTTCTGTGGGCGGTTCTTCTGCCTTCTTCTTCCCGGTGGGTAGGGCCGTGAGCACGTACATCCCCACGGCCAGGGCCCCCAGCGATAGGAAGGTGATGCCCATGCCGATCACGGTGTACCATAAGGCCTGTCGCAAAAGATCGCTCATGTTGTACCCCTTTAGACGGGCATGACCCCATGCTTTTTGGGCGGAAGCTGCCGGATCGGGGTTTTCAGCGCGCGCAGCGCGGCGATCAAGGTTGGCCTTGTCCGAGCGGGCTCGATGACAGCGTCCACGATCCCATTTTCGGCGGCGCGGTAGGGGTTGGCGAACTTCTCGCGGTAGTCGGCGACCAGCTCCTGACGCAGCTTCACGGGATCTTCCGCCTGCGTAAGTTCGCGGCGGTTGAGGATATTGACGGCCCCCTCCGGACCCATCACCGCAATCTCGGCCGAAGGCCAGGCCAGGTGCAGGTCGGCCCCAAGGCTCTTGCTGCTCATGACGATGTATGCCCCGCCGTAAGCTTTGCGCGTGACGATTGAGATCTTGGGCACGGTGGCTTCGACGTAGGCGTAGATGATTTTAGCCCCGTGGCGGATGATGCCGCCATGTTCCTGGACGACGCCGGGCAGGAAGCCGGGCGAGTCCGCGAAGGTGACGAGCGGGATGTTGAAGGCGTCGCAGAAACGGACGAAGCGACTGATCTTATCCGAGGCGTTGATATCGATCACCCCCGCCATGACCATGGGCTGTTGGGCGACGATGCCGACGCTGTGGCCATCCAGCCGCGCTAGACCGATAATGGCGTTCTGCGCCCATCCGGCCTGGATCTCCATGAAGGAGCCCTGGTCGAACACGCTGTGGATGGCTTCGTGCATATCGTAAGGCACCATGGGATCATCCGGTACCAGCGTGTTGAGGCGTTCGTCGATGCGGGTAGGCGAATCTTGGGAGGGAACGACGGGCGGCTCCTCGATATTGTTCGAAGGGAGATACGAGAGCAGCTTGCGGGTGAGCGCCAGCGAATCCTCTTCCGACTGCCCGACGAGGTTGGCGACGCCGCTGCGGGTGAAGTGGGCCGTCGCGCCGCCCAACCCTTCCGCGTCGATGACTTCACCGGTTACACTCTTGACCACTTCAGGGCCGGTGATGAACATGACGGCGGTCTTATCCGTCATGATGATAAAATCGGTGAGAGCAGGGCTGTAGGAGGCCCCTCCTGCACAGGGTCCTAACATGACCGAAATCTGCGGAATCACGCCGGAGGCCAGGGCGTTTCTCTTGAAAATCTCGCCGTAGCCGTGCAGCGAGTTGACGCCTTCCTGAATCCGTGCCCCGCCGGAGTCCAACAGTCCGATGATGGGAGCGCCGCTGCCCATCGCCAGGTCCATCAGGCGACAGATCTTGTTGGCGTGTTGGAGGGCAACGGAACCGCCGTAGACGGTGAAATCCTGGGCGTAGATGTAGACGGTGCGTCCGTCGATCTCACCGTAGCCGGTGACCACGCCGTCGCCGGGGATAGGGGCATCTTCTGCGTTGGGAGTGATGGCAAAGGCCTGGATCTCTTGGAAGGTCCCGGCGTCCAGGAGCGCTTCGATGCGCTCGCGGGCGGTCATCTTGCCCTTTTTGTGCTGGCCCTCGATCCGGTCAGCACCCCCTCCTTGCAGGGCCTGCTCCTGCATGGCGCGAAGTTTTTCTATGCGAGGGTCTGTCTTCTTCTCCATCTTTTCTCCTGCTTCCTTGAACTATAGACCCGTGGCTTTCACTTTACACCGACGTAAATTGCCGTTGTCCCCAGCATCCTCAGATGCCGGGTAACCTCTTTGAGCCCCACGTCTTGCATCTGTTTTACCATGATTTCCGGGCTGACAAAGCCTTTCACCGAGCGCGGCAAGTAGCGATAGGCCTCTACGTTACCTGAGACAAGGTACCCCACAAGCGATGCCCAGCCGAAGAAGTATCCTTTGAAGAGCAGCGACATCAGCGGATTTGCCGGCCATGTGATTTCCAGGCAAACCACGCGCCCCCCCGGGCGCACCACGCGCCGCTGCTCAACGAACGCCTGGGCGACGTCCGGGACATTGCGCATCATGAAGCCGGAGATCACGGCGTCGAAAGTGTCGTCGGGGAAGGGGAGCGCCAGCCCGTCACTGATGGACCAGGCTGCGGAGTCCCCATCCTTTTTGTGCTGTGCCAGCACGACCATGGCCGGTGTGAGATCGACTCCTGTCACGTGAAGCTCCGGGTAGCGTCTCCGGGCGGTCAAGGCAATGCAGCCGGTGCCCGTTGCCACATCCAGCAGCTTCCCGGTGGGCGGAACGTTGGCCATGCTCAAGGCCTCATTGCGCCAGTCCTGGTCCTGCCCCAGGGAGATCAAGGTATTTACCAGATCATACCGGGCTGCGATCCTGGTAAACAGGGTTTGCATCCCTGCTTTCTGCTGCTGTGCTTCTTCGTCGTGCACGACCCTATATCTCCTTAGACCTGGAAAGGTGCGCCATGATAGGTGTGAGCTTCATACTAACTCTGTTGTCATTATAGAGGGTGCCAGTCTTTTTCCACAGTGGGAAGTGTCACCATCCTGAAGGATAATCTTCACCCTGCCTCACGGATGGGCTGAAACCCTTCGCCTAAGACTTCGTGTGCTTGCGAGACAACGACAAATGCCTGGGGATCGATCTCGGCGATGAGTCGCTTCAACTGGGTGATTTGGGTATAAGAGACCACGATGTAAAGGATCGAACGCGGCTCCTTGGTATACCCACCGTGGGCAGTGAGCAGCGTGATGCCCCTTCCTAGATTATTGAAAACTGCTTCCCGAATGGCTTCATGTTCTTGGGAGATGACGAACACCATGCGCGCATAGCTGACCCCTTCCTGGACGACGGTGGCGACCTGACCGGAGACGAAATTGACGATCAGCGCGTAGAGCACCGGCTCGATGCTTACGACCAGTGCGGCAGTCAGCAAAATGACGCTGTTGAGCGCAATATAAATCGGGCCGAAGGGAAGGCCCTTGTGGCGATTGAAAAGTTGGGCCACGATGTCGGTGCCCCCTGTGGTGCCGCGACCTTGCAGCACCAGGCCGATCCCTATGCCATCTAAGAGCCCTCCGAAGAGTGTGTAGATAAGCGGATCACTTTTGATGGGGGGAAGGATTCTTGCGAACAGGTCGATGGCAACGGTCATCACGAGGACGGCGAAGATGGTCCGGATGAGAAACTTGATCCCTCCGCCCCACTTGATGCCCAGTATGAACAGGGGGATGTTCAAAACCAGCGTTACCATGCCAATAGGAAGCCCCCATAGGTAGTGTGAGAGCATCCCAATGCCTGTGATGCCTGTTGAGATCACCTTATTGGGCTCCAGGAACAGAGGGACGTTGGCTGCGAGAATGAGCGCGCCCAGGGTAATGAGCAGGTACTCTTGAATATTGCGCAGCATTTTTGCCGTGCCCTGCGGGCGCAGCGCGGTTGTTTTTTGCATGTAGGTCTCCTTTAAGGGAAAAGATCGAAGGTATTACTTGCGTCGCAGGAAGAGCGTCACTCCCAGAAGAAACACGATCCCCTGAAGGACAAAGATGGCTACTAGAGGCCAGTCCATAGGCTTTGAGGCACTGGTCGGCAGCATGCTGGAGGCGGGGGTCCAGGTCGCTGTGTCTGGGTAAGGGGTGGGGGTTGCTGGTGCGGCTGTGTTGGGCACCTCTGTGGCTCCTGAAGACGGGGTCGAGTCGGGTGCGGCTGTTTCAGGTACCGAGGCGGGGAGTGTAGGCTGAGCAACGTCGGTGATGGGCGGAGAAGGCGGCGCTAAGGTAGCCTCTGTTGCCGGGGTTTCGTCTGTGGTTTCGCCCGGATTGACTAGGCGGATGGTGTCTTCAGAAATGGTGGTACGGCCTGCGCCGTCCCGGAATTCGACGTAGACGGCGTAATCCCCCGGCGCTGTGTCCGGAAGAACCCAGGGAACCAACGATTCCCTGGGCTGCCAGGGCGTATCGTCAAATTCGGGCGTATTGCTGAATCTTACCTCGATGGCTTTACCCATCCAGTTGCCGTCACCCAGGGGGATGGCCTCTTCGTCCGTGAGGCGTACTGCGACCTGGGGTGAATCCGTTGTTGCTGCACCGTCGTTGATGAAAATGGGAAGCACACCGGGGCGGACTCCAAAGACGAGCACGAAGTAATGCACCCCCTGGCTGTCTTCCGCATAGCCGATACCCACCTCACGGTAGCGGTGATCGAGAAACATATCCCAGTGTTCGGGGTTCTCGCGGAACCAGCTAAAGGCATTCTCCGCAGTACCCAATCCTGCCCAGATGGATTCGTTTACCAGGAGGCCATCATTCCAGGCGCGGTAACCGGCGTCTCTGATGCGCTGCTGGTAGGTGGAGTTGTCGGAACCCTGGTGATCGATCTTTTTGCTGGCTGCCATGTCTTCGGCGTGGCGCTGTGCGGCCTGCGTCAGGAGTTTTGACGCTGCCAAAGGGGAAGTCCCTTCGGCCAGTCGGGCTGCATTGATCAGCCGCGGCAAGGCCTGTGCGGGATCTTCCTGCAATCTTGCCACCTGAGGGGGGAGTATCAAGGCTGCCAGGAGCATGACTAGTATCCCTATGATACGCCGGTAGTTTTGAGTCGTTTTCATTCTTTTACTCCCAATCGTAAAGCGCGGACACTTTCCAACAGTGCCGGGGTAGCCGCAAAGAGCGGATCCGGACTGTCGGGAGTCCAGGGGCGACCTGAGAGCGTGGCGGCAACACCTCCTGCTTCCTGAACGATCAGCGCCGCTGCAGCCTGGTCCCACGAATAGAGATGCCCTGATAGGTAGAGATCGATCCACCCCGCTGCAAGGTAGGCAATGTTGAGCGCGGCAGCCCCTAAAGCGCGCATTGTCTGCGCACAGGCAAGCAGCGAGCCTGCATAGGACCAGGCAACCTTGCGGAGTTCCGGCTCTTTGCCCCAGTCTGCGGCAAAGACGGCATCTTCGACGCGGGCGATTGCGGACACGTGGATAGGCGTGTTGTTGAGCATTGCCCCGCCGTTGAGTCGTGCGGTGAAGCAGTGATCCCGAAGGGGATCGTAGACGACGCCGACCACGGGTCTCCCCGCCTCTATCGCGGCGATGGAGATGCAGAAGTTGGGGTTGTTGCGTGAAAAATTCGTCGTGCCATCCACCGGATCAATCACCCAACGCACTTGAGATTCTCCGGCGTCGGATCCAGCCTCTTCGGAGGTGAACGCGTGATCAGGGAACGCGGCGTGGAGTCGACTCAGGATGATCTTTTCCGAAGCAATGTCTGCTTCTGTGACGACGTCACGGTAGCCTTTGGAACGGGTATCGTGGGGTCGACCCCAAAGCTCGCGCAGCAGTACCCCGGCTTCCTGTGCTGTCTGTAT
>JAVEWB010000148.1:0-5877 GCA_034004765.1 Anaerolineae bacterium | reverse complement strand
GTCATCTACATCTACGCCGTCAAGCTGACCGGCATGGGGGTGGCCGCGGTGCTGATGTACACCGCGCCGGCCTGGGTCACCGTGCTGAGCACCTTCCTCTTCCACGAGCGGCTGACGGCCCGCAAAGGGCTCGCGCTGCTGTTGGCCGTGGCAGGCTGCGCGCTGGTGGGGAAGGTCTACGACCTGGACGGCATCACGCTGAACCTCCCCGGCCTGCTGGTCGGGCTGGCGGCCGGGCTGACCTACGGCTTCTACATCCTGTTCTGCAAGGCCGTGGCCGATCGCGGATACAACGCCTGGACCGCGCTGGCCTACGGGCTGGGCATCGGGGCGCTCTGCCTGCTGCCCTTCCAGATGGGGGAGAGCCTGCGCACCGTCGTGACCTCACCGGAGGTCCTCCTCTGGATCGCCATCTTAGGACTGGTGCCGACGTTGGGCGGTGGCGCTGCCTTCAATACGGGACTGCACTCCGTCCCCGCCAGCGACGCCAGCATCGTGGCCACGCTGGAACCGGCCATCGCGACATTCTTGGGCTGGGCCTTCATGGGAGAGCACCTGGATCCGCCGCAGATCTTGGGGGCGGGTCTGATCTTAGCCGCGGTCGTCGTGCTGCAGGTGAGGGAATTCAACGCAGGGGCGCAGAGGAGCAAAGACGTAGATATTTTTTAATTTTCTCTGCGCCTCTACGTTATTTTCTTCTCCGAAGTCCCCTAGAACGCCGTGAGGCTGCGGATACCCCCCACGGCATTCGTCCCGACGTTGAAGCGGATGACGCGGCGGCCCGCGTCTAACAGCGCCTGGCGATCGCCCAGCGCCTGTGCAGCCTTGAGCACACCGAAGCTGATGGACAAAGCGGAGTCTCCCGCCGCATCGGGGATCGGCAGGTCCTGCACCGCCTCGGACGTCAACTGGATGAACAGCCCGTTCCCCCCATCGCCTTTGTGGAGCTGGCCGGTGGAGTGCAGGAAGCGCGGGCCATAGCCCACCGTCGTCGCCAGACGCGTGTGCTCCCATATGTGCAGCCGCAGCGTCCGCAGCGCCGCATCGGCCTCCGGCGTCGGCGTGACGTAGGCCTGGAGGGCCACGTAGTCCCCCGGCTTCCCCTGGGCCAGGAAGGCCGCGAGCGCCGTGCCGTCTATCGGCGCGGTCTCCACCTCGGGGAGCACGCCCTTCCGCTCATAGGCCGCCACCATCTCGCGCGCCACCCGCTTCGCCGCCTCCACGTTGGGCTGATCGAAGGGCTGGATGCCGAGCCGGGCTCCGGCCACCGCCGTCGCCAGCTCCCAGAGGAAGAACTGCCCGCCCAGATCGTAGCGATCCGCGAGCGACAGAGCAACCACCGGGTGCCCGGCCTGGGCCAGCACGTCCAGCGCGGCCTTCTGAGAGGCATCCTCCGCCAGCGTGAGGTGGACAAAGAGGCGATCGCTGCCGTAGCACTCAGGAGCCCCCACAGGCTCCCCCACCACCGGCAGGATCCCCCGGCCCTCTTTTCCGGTGCTCTCGGCGACCAACTGTTCCACCCAATCCCCGAAGCTCCCCAGCGCCGGGGAGGTGACCAGCGTCAGCTTGTCCCGCCCGGCCTTTGCCAGCTCGCCCATCACCGCGCCCAGGCGGGCCGCAGGGTTCTCCGCCGTCGGGATCAGCGGGCCGCAGCTCTCCATCATCACGCCCGCCCGCGCCAGCAGCCGCGACAGGTCGACGCCGACCAGTGCCGCCGGGACCAGCCCGAAGAAAGAGAGTGCCGAGGAACGCCCCCCGATCGTGGGATCGTTCAGGAAACACTCCCGGAAGCCATACTCCTCGGCAAGCAGCGCCAGCGTGCTGCCGGGGTCCGTGATGGCGATGAAATGGTTGCCAACGTCCCCATCCACAAGCTGGAGCATGTGGTTGTAGAAGAACCTGAAGAAGGAGAAGGTCTCCACCGTGCCGCCGGATTTCGTCGCCACGATCATGGCCGTGTGGTGCAGAGGAAGCGCCTGCATGCAGGCGAACACGGCCCCCGGGTCGGTGCTGTCGAGGACCTTCAGCGATAATCCGTACCCCTGCCCGCCGAAGACCTTGCTGAAGACCTCCGGTGACAGGCTCGATCCGCCCATCCCCAGCAGCAGAACGTGGGTGTACCCTTCGTCCAGGAGTGCATCCCGCAGTGCCTCGAGCCGGGGGATCTCCGCTTGCATCCGTTGGGCAACGTCCAGCCATCCCAGGCGGTTAGCGATCTCCTTCGGATCGGGTCGCCACACCGTGTGATCTTTCGCCCAGATGCGGGGCAGGCTCCTCTGTGCCTCCAGGTCGGCCAGCGCGTCCTGCACGCCCTGCTGATAAGCTCCTAAGCCATCCAGATCAAATAAGGTAGTCATGTCCACACTCCATAAGTCTAAAAACTACTCATGCCTCATGGCCGTAATGCGCCAGGCCCAGCAGCGCCGCATTGCGATTCAAAATGACATGGATCGGCATCGGTGCCAGAACACGCGAGAGCCGTCCTTTATTCAGGAACGCCTTCATAAAACGTCCGTCCAGCAGCACGGGCAGGATGCGCGGGGGGATGCCGCCCCCGATGTACACGCCGCCTATCGACATCACCTTGAGCGCCAGGTTTCCCGCTTCCGCGCCTAAGATTGAGACGAAGATCTCCAGCGTGCGCCGGCAGATCGGGCAGGGGCGGCTTTGATCCAGCCCCGCCGTGGCGATGACCGGCGTGTGGTCCTGCGCCGCGGCAAGCTGCTCCGCGAGCCAGGCCGGCTCCTCCTCCCGCCCGGTGTCCCGCAAAAAAGCGTAGATGTTGGGCATGCCGATGCCGGCGCAGATCCGCTCATAGCTGACGCGCCCAAAGCGGCGGCGCAGGTACTGCAGCAGCGCAATCTCCAACTGCGTGGTGGGCCCAAAGTCGGTATGGCCCCCCTCGGAGTCCTGAGGAACGTGCTGGTCGCCGTTCCAGGTGATGAAGCCCTCCCCCAAGCCGGTCCCCGGCGCGATCACGGCGATCGTGCCGCCGCGGACCGCCTCGCCTGCATTCAAAGTACACAGATCCGCAGGCTCCAGGTAGGGTACAGAGTACGCAATGGCGCTCAGATCATTGAGCACCTTCACCGAAGCAAACCCCAAGGTTTGCTGAAGGTGTGCCGCGTCAACCATCCAGGGAAGATTGGTCACGGCTGCCCGCCCGGCGACCACCGGTCCGGCAATCCCAAAAGCAGCGCACTCTACCGACAGCGACCGGCGTGCCAGGAAGTCCTGCACCACCGCCTCCAGGCTGGGATAGGCCGCACTGGGAAACGTCTCGTCAATCTGCGGATCATGAAGCCCAACCTCGGGATCGAAAAGCGCCAGGTGCGTCTTGGTCCCCCCGATATCTCCTACCAGCAGCATACTCAATGTCCTCCTTCTTTTCGATGCCCCTTTGGGTTACTCATACACCACCTCACCGCCGTTGCGCCGCGTCAGTGCGGAAAGCCGCTCCTGGGACGCCAGCACGACCAGTTCATCCCCCTGCTGGACCCTCACCTCAGACATCGGCGGCACGTTCACCTGCCCGCCGTGGGTGTGGAGCGCCACCGTCAGCCCTTCCTCACGGTTCAACTCATCGATCGCTACCCCGGCCAGCGCCGAGCCGGCCCCGATCCTCAGCCGCGCCAGGAACAGCCGCGTGCCATCGACCTCCACAAGCTGCGCCACGTGCACCTGCATGACCTCTGCGACAAAGGCCGGGCTGGCAATAGCCGAAGTACTGTACACTGCGTCGATCCCAAAAGTCTCCTGCAACTGCCGTCCCAATCCCTCTTCAAAGAGACGTAAGACCGTGCGGATGCGGGGATTGACCTCACGAGCGCGGAGCACTGCCTCCAGGTTCAGCATGTCATCTTCCGAGCAGGCGACCAGCGCGCGCGCCTGTGCAGCGCCACAGCGCTCCAGAAAAGAGTGTTGGCGACAGTCCCCGAACTGCACGCAGACGCCGCGCTCGATGAGGCGCTCCGCTAATGTATGTGTCCGGGCATCCAGCGCCACCACCGGCAATCCCATCTCCAGCAGCCGCAGGACCACGCGATAGCCGGTATGCCCTACCCCAGAGACCAGGATGGGGCGGGCGCGATCCGGCGCGTCGTCGGCAGGCACCACGCCATATTGAATCAGCGCACCCAGCCGCTCGCTCCGCGCAAAGACGAACAGTTCGTCACCGGCCTGCAGCACAGTCATGGGGTCGGGCTCGACCTGCAAATGCGCCTCACGACGGAGGAACAACACGGCCACATCCTGCGCCTCGCCGACCGCGGCGAGCGTGCACCCCACCAGCGGCGACTCCGCATCCAGGGGCACGCGGGCCAGGACACACATGCGGTCATCCAACTGGAAGGTCTCCACTACCTCCACACCGACCGCTGCGTGCGCAAAAGCGATGGCGGCCAGCATCGAGCGGCTGATAATCGCCTCCACCTCGAAACGGGCACCGATCGCCTCGGCGAGTTCATCCTCGAAGAGCCGCAGGATGATCCGCGCACCCGGGGCCAACTCACGGACGTGAAAGGCTGCCTTGATGTTACTCAAATCCTGATCGGTACAGATCACCGCCGTCCGGGCCCGCTCCACGCCGGCCTGGATGAGCACACGCTCATCCCGCACGTCGCCGATGATCACCGGCAGTCCCTTCTGCATGAGCGTATCCACCAGAGGAGACTGCACATCATTGATGCCCACCAGCAGCAGCCCCTCTTCCATGAGCTGTATGGCCACACGGTACCCCACACGTCCCAGGCCGCAGATCACGATGTGATCCTTGACGGTCGAGGCCAGTGCCAACTGCCAGGCCTGTCCGCGCTCGCCACGCACCAGGAAGATGCGGATCACGTTGATGACGTTGACGCCAAAGACGAAGAAAAGCGGCAGCCCCAGCAGCGGGACCAGCACGAGGAAAGGATCCAACTGGATCGGAACCGGGAGATCATAGTCAAGCTGCAGCATCTTGATGAGAGATAAGACGGCCTGCACGTAGGTCAGGTGCTCGGTCGGCGGGGCCAGCCGGTTGTAAATGACCTCGAAGAACAGCGCCGTGACCGCCAGGCCGAGCGACAAAACGGCGGCGACCCGCCAGGGGAAGAGGCGGGCGAAGACCGAGAAATCCTGTTTGAAGCTGAGCAGCCAGTGCGGCCCGGTGGCCTTCTTTGCCCTCACAATATGCCTTCCTATTCCAGGGTGAAGACTTCGGACCGGCAGCAAGGCTTCCGGTAAAGACGTCCTGTCAGCCGCAAGCACATGTGTCCGAAGTCCAGATGGGACTTACGTTCACAGTATAGTGTGGGTTGGGACAAAGTCAATTTAAGGGTTCGCAGGACGTGGAAATTTTAACGCAAGGACGCAAACGTGCAAAGGAAAGGCTTTCCCAATTCGCCCCTTTAATCCGCAAGCCTGGTGACCGTGCTGACACAGATGTCATCCATGATGCATCTCCGCTCTACCCCGTATTGCGTTGGAGCAAGCCGTTGTTCAACGAAGGGCAAGCCCGGTGCATAATAAAAGCGGCCGCCAACGGCAAGCGATTCGATGATCTCACGCATCTTCAGCAAGTATCGTTCCAAATGAGCCCGATCATGGCGATAAGCGTAGTTGAGATGATTCGTGAAAGCCATATTGGATATGACCGTACCCCACCTGACCGGCTCAAAAACGTACTCAAACCAGTCGGTTTGTTCCAGGTAGCCATCGTATGTCTCCAGGGATCGATCGAAACCATAGGCCTCTACACCCAACGATCTCAAATGTCTCACCAGGTTCGCGTGGCTGCCACAACCGATATCGATGACGGGCTGCTTCATCTGAGATACTTCGATTTGAAATAATTCGACCTGCAATTCTGCCGAATATTCTTCGCAAACCACACGGCCC
>JAVEWB010000147.1:0-5876 GCA_034004765.1 Anaerolineae bacterium | reverse complement strand
CTCGATCACCAGTTGCACGACCTGGGCGAACTCCTCCGTGTCGGAGGTGATCCGGCTGGTGATACGGCCCGACTGGAAAGCATCGAAGAACGAGAGGTCATGCCCTAACGAAGCCCGGAAGGCAGCACCGCGCAGCGCCTCCACCACCGAACCGATGACGCGGGCCGTGAGGTGACGGCGCGCCCAGTTCCCAGCCCAGTTCAACAGACCGTAAAGCCCCATGAAGCCCACCAGCCCCAGCAGGACGTCCATCCGCTGGGAATCCTGCACCAGCAGATCCACCCCGCGCGCGATGACCACCGGCTGAAGCGCCCCCAGGCCGGCCAATGCGACGGTCAGCAACGCCGCGCCCGCAACCCGTGTGCGGTGCGGACGGAAGTAAGCAAAAATCCGCCCGATCAGCTCCCGGTCGCTGTACTGGCGGTCGTAGGATTCGGCATCTAAGCCGGTGAAGAAACCCATGAGTCCTCGTTTCGGCAGGTGCAACGCACTTCGGAAAGTGCGTTGCACCTTTAAGTTTTAGCTAAACAGCGCCTCGACGTCGTCCACGGTGAGCGACTTGAAGAAGCCGCCCTCGCTGCTGATGAGCTGCGCCACCAACTGCTGCTTCCGCTCCTGCAGGACCAGGATCTTCTCCTCGACCGAGTCGCGGGTGATCAGCTTGTAGACGAAGACAGGCTTGTCCTGGCCAATGCGGTGCGCCCGGTCGCTGGCCTGCTGCTCGACGGCGGGGTTCCACCACGGATCGAGGTGGATGACGTAGTCGGCGGCGGTCAGATTGAGTCCCAGCCCCCCGGCCTTCAAACTGATGAGGAAAAAGGGGATGTCCGGATTTTCCTGGAAGGCATCGACCTGGGCCTGTCGGTGGTGCGTCTGGCCGTCGAGGTAGGCATAGCGCAACCCCTGGGTATCCATCCGCTCACGCAGCAGCTTGAGCACCTCCACGAATTGGGAGAAGATCAGCGCTTTGTGGCCCTCGGAGCGCAGCGTTTCCAGCGTCTCCAGCAGCAGCTCGAACTTGGGCGCATCGCCGTGGTAGGTCGGCTCCAGCAGCGCGGGATGGATGCTTGCCTGGCGCAGCCGCAGCAGCCCCTCCAGAATCTTCATGCGCGTGTCGTCCAGCCCCTCCTCTTCGATCATGCCCAGGAGCAGTTTGCGATAATACTCGCGGGTGTGTTGATAGACCTTGCGCTGCGCCGGCTCCATATCCACGTAGAGCACACGCTCGGTGCGGGCAGGCAGCTCCGGGGCCACCTGCTCTTTGGTGCGCCGCAGGACGAAGGGATAGATGAGCTGGCGCAGAAGCTGTGCCGCCGCCTCGTCCTGATGGCGCTCGATGGGCGTGGCAAATTCGCGCTTGAAGTACTCCATGTTGCCCAGCAGTCCGGGGTTGAGGTACGAGAACTGCGACCACAGCTCGAAGGTGTTGTTCTCCACCGGTGTGCCCGTGAGCACCAGCCGATGGGCAGCGTTGAGCATGCGAGCGGCGCGGGCGCTCTTCGCCAGCGGATTCTTGATCGCCTGCGATTCGTCCAGGATGGCGTAGTCGAAGCGCGTCTTGTGCAAGAGTTCGATGTCGCGCAGCATGATGCCGTAGGTGGTGAGGACCAGGTCGTACTCCTTGAACATATCCGGGTCCTTGGCGCGCGTGATGCCGGTGTACTCCAGAATGCGCAGCTCCGGCGTAAAGCGGGCCGCCTCGCGCTGCCAGTTGACCAGCAAGGATTTGGGCACGACCAGAAAGCTCGGCCCCTGCCTTTTACCCTGTTCGCGCAGCGATTGCAGCAGCGCCAGCACCTGGATGGTCTTGCCCAGTCCCATGTCATCGGCCAGACAGCCGCCGAAGCCGTAGGTGTGCAAGAAGTGCAGCCAGTCCAGCCCCGCCTTCTGATAGGGACGCAGTTCCCCGGTGAAACCGGCAGGGATGGGCTGCGGCTCGATCTTCTCGAAATCGCGCAGGCGGTTGCGGCGCTGCTCGAAGTCGGCACCGGCCTGTACCTGTGCGGCGTCATCTAACAGCGGATCGAGCAGCGGCAGGTGATAGTCGGGGATGCGCAACTGGCCATCCGCCGTCTCCTCGGCCAGATCGAACAGCCGCTTGTACCGCTCCAGCCAGGTGTCGGGAAGCTGCCCGATGGAGCCGTCGGCCAGCTTGATGTAGCGCTGCCCCTTGCGGAGCGCACTGCGCACCTCCCGGAGCGACACCTCTTGATCGCCGTACTGCACCACCGCCTGCAAATCGAACCAATCCAGGCCGGAGCTGAGGCCCAGCGAGATCGTGGGGGTATAACGGTTGATCCGCCCCATGCTGAGCTTCTCCTCACCGTAGATCTCGAAGCCGGCCCGCGTGAGCGCCGGGATGCAGTTCACCAGGAAATCATACGGATGCGTGCGGGCACGCAGCGTGAACGTGCCATAGGGATGCTCACTGCCGGCGCGCTTGAGCCCATAGGTAGCATCGGTAAGGGTCTGATAGAAAGCCACTTCCTCCACCGGCTGCCGATGGATGCGTAGGAATCTCCACGAGTCGGGGATATTCTGGTGCACAATGGCTGCCGGATTCCGCTCGCTGGCAGCTTCATACTCCTCATAGCCGAAACGCAGTGCCGCGTAAAGCGTCCCCTCGACATCGCTCAGGTACAGGCGCGGCACCGGCATCACCTCGATATCCTGCCAGGTGACAATTTCACCCTGAATGGCAACCCGCTCGGCCAGGCGGGGGAAGAACTCGGCGCGGAACATCTCCTCATCGGCCACAGGGATAGCCAGCGGCGCTACCTGCATAACCACCAGTGCATCAGGATTGGCGACCTGCACCAGATAATGATCGGCCAGGACCCACAGCGGGTCGAAGGAAACGATATTCAAATTGTCGGTGAGCGTGGAAAAAAGCTGTTTGCCGAGGCGTATCCCGGCTTGCAAATTAAGTGCATTGCCATCGCGTCCCAGCGCGGCCTCGATGGTAATCGGCTCTTCTAAGATTTCCAACCGGTGTTTCAAGACCCCCGCTTGCTCGCTCAAGTAGAGCGGAATGTGCCATTTGGAAAGCCAGGGCAGGAAGTTAGCAAAACTCGTCACCTCGTTACTGTAATAGCCGCTGTAGTAGTTGTACTTTGTGAAGATACTGTTGACAAAGGGCGCTTCAATCTCCGGTAAGTTGAGGCAGCCTCCTGGCTTCAAAGCGGACTGAACCGCGGTGACCTGCTGTTTCCAACCGGAGTCCCGGTCAAGGCATTCGATGTACGCCTCAGGCTTGGCCGGCGATTCGATAGCGTTGAGCGCTGGCCAGCGCTGGGGATTAAGGGTATACAGTTGGAGCATCCACTGGCCTGTGCCGCTGTACTGATAGTGCAACAGGCTGAAGATCACCAGATAGGGTGCGGGGACCTTCTCACGGGACACCCTGGGGGCACGGTCCAGGCCCTGCTGTAAGCGGTAGCGCCACTGATTCCGGGCCACCGTATCGATATACTGACGGGCAGCGTAGGCGGCTGCCGGCAGGTGCGCACAAAACAGCCCTTTCTTTGCCTTCGGGCAGTTGCATTCCAGAGCAGCCTGGGTAGCAGATACAGCCTGGATTGTGACGGTATAGACTCCCCAGCCATCCCGCACCTCGCAAATCGCGCTCTCGCCGGTGAACTCAGTGAGCGTAACGCCGCCTTGCTGAAAGAGGTCCTGCGCTTTGCGGATCTGGTTATAATCCACATACCGCCACGGACCGTAGAACGTGTTCACATTCAGCATCTCAACCGTCAGTATCGGCATCCCTGTACGTACCTCCAACAAGTCATTATACCACGCAGGTCAAGGCTTTGCAGGTTATAATCCACAGATTACGCAGATTTCACAGATTCGAATTAGAAAATCCACGGTCGAGGCGAAAATAAAAGAGACGATCCGGCAGATCGGTGCGCGGATCATCAAAGAGGAAAAAAGGTCTTAACGATAAGGTGCAACGCACTTCGGAAAGTGCGTTGCACCTTGTTTTTTCTCTACGGCCGCTCGGCCAAAACCACGGGGACGACAATCTCTTTACCGTCACGGAGGACGGTGACCTGCACGGTCTCACCCACCCGCGTCTTGAGTTCCAGGTAGATGTTGAGGTCCTGCCAGCTCGGGATGGGCTCGCCGTTGAGCGCCGTGATGACGTCGCCACCCGCCGGGAAACGGCTGTTGCCCACCACGATGTTGCGGTTGCCACCGCGCAGCCCGGCCTGATCCGCCGGAGAACTCCGGACAATGCTCAGGATCAACACGCCCTCATCCGGCACATCTTCGCCGGCCTCCTGCAAAATATCGGACCAGCGCCCCAGATCGAAGATCTCCACGCCTAACCACGGGTGAGCATAGCTTCCGGAGGTGATCAGATCGGGAACCACGCGCCGGACCGTGTTGACTGGGATCGCAAACCCGATGCCCGCGTTGTCCTGGCTGTTGCTGATGATCTGCGCATTGACGCCGATCACCCGCCCTTCGAGGTCGAGCAGCGGCCCGCCCGAGTTGCCGGGGTTGATTGCCGCATCGGTCTGGATCGCCTCGCCGATGAACCGCCCGTCCTCCGGGCTCTCGATGATGCGGCCCAGGCTGCTGATCACGCCGAAGGTCACCGTCTGCTGCAGGCCGAAGGGGTTCCCGATAGCCACGACGAACTGCCCCACCTTCAGGGCATCCGAATCCCCCAAGGGGATAGGCGCGAGGGAGTGCTCGCCAGAGTCCACCCGTATCACGGCCAGGTCATTGGCCGGATCGGAGCCCACCACCGTCGCAGCAAGCGACTTGCCATCGGCAAAGGTCACCCGGATATCCTCCGCACCTTCGACAACGTGGAAATTGGTCACGATATGCCCCTCGGCGTCATAGACAAAGCCGGAACCGGACCCTTCCTGCGACATCGGGTTCATAAAGAAGTCATAGCCGATGCTGGTCACGGTGATATTGACCACCGTGTCGCCGACGGCCTCATACACCGCCTCGACCTGCGATTGCAGGCTGGTAAGGGCGTTATCCGACGGGGCCACCACCACCGGCTGGGAAACGGTCGGCGTCGCTTTCACGACCTGGTCATCGGACTGTAAACCGGGGGCCGTCGTTTCGAGCGCCAGGCAGCCCAAAGAGGTTACAAACAGCAACAGCGTTATGAAAAGTATCGCCAGTCTTTTATTCATTTCAGTTAGTCTCCTGCCCTTATCATAGCACGGATGCGTGATTTTGGGCGAAGCTTACGCCTCGTCCAAAATCACGCACCATCTTTTCTCTCAAGGGACAAGCATCACGGGGCACGGTGCATATCGTAGCACTTCCGTCGTGACATCGCCCACCAGGAACTCCTTTACACTTGACGGGCCGCGGGTCCCCAAAACGATCAGCGAGACCTGCTGCTCGCCAGCCGTCTCTAAGATGCGCTGGGCCGGCAGCCCCGCCAGCACCAGCCCTTGCGTCTTGATCCCGGCGCCATCCAGGTGCGCGATGGCATCATCGACCACCTCATGCGCCAGTGATTCCAGCGTAGAAAGCAGCCCTTCATATCCCTGCATCGCGTTGTACTGATCCGGCACCTGATAGACATGCAGCACTACCACTTCAGCTTCCTCGACGCGGGCCAGATGCTCCAGATAGAGCATGGCCCGCTCTGCAGCAGGGGTCGCGTTATGGGCAAATAAGATCCGTTTGAACATCGATCACCTCCAAGATTACTGCCGCAGCTTCTTCAATTCTGCGAAGAGCCGCTGCTCCTGTTCGGTCAGCCGCTCCGGGAGCTTGACGGCCACCTTTGCATAGAGGTCGCCGTGCTCCTGCGGATGATTCAGCTCGGGCATCCCCTGGCCGCGCAGCCGGAAGGTCTGTCCGTTCTGCGTCCCGGCAGGGATGTGCAGCAT
>JAVEWB010000146.1:0-5929 GCA_034004765.1 Anaerolineae bacterium | reverse complement strand
AACGCTCCCATTACGGACTGGGCCGAGGAAAGGCTGACTTCATGCTCCCCGGAGCGTCCCCCCAATATAACCGCGACTTTTATCCTGTCTCCCATGCTTCCCCCTCGAAAGCTTCAATGTGGCGTGCAGCCCCGGAACTCAGGCCCACCTGCCCACAAATTCAATCTCCGGCTCCAGCAAAACCCCGAAATGGCGCTGCACCTCATCCTGTACCCGATGGATCAGCGCGCGGTAATCCGCAGCCGTGCCTTCACCCTCGTTGACGAAAAAGTTTGCATGCTGCTCTGAAACGACCACGCCCCCTACCCGGCTTCCCTTCAAACCGGCGGCCTCGATCAACCGTCCGGCATAATCTCCTTCCGGGTTCTTGAAGGTAGATCCCAGCGTCCGTCCTGATGGCTGTGTCTGCTGGCGACGGCGTGCATACTCCTCAGCTCTGGCGGCGAGATCCTCCCCATCGCCTGCTTGCAACTGCAAGCGAACAGAAACGACGACACAACGCTCACCCGTGCCCTTCAAACGGCTGCACCGATAGCGAAAATCGAACCATGCCGGGTCGACTTCCCGAACACCGTCCCCCGGGCCTGCAATCTCAGCCGTGAGCAGCACCCCGGACAGATCCCCACCGAAAGCGCCGGCGTTATTCACCACCGCACCGCCGATGGTCCCCGGGAGGCTCACCGCCCAGGTCAATCCGCCCCACCCCTGACGGGTGGCCTCACGGGCCATATGCGCCATCACGGCACCGGACTCAGCATAAACGCGATAGTCCTCTTCGAAACGAAAATCACGTGCCCTATTGAGGATAACAACTCCCGCAATCCCCGCATCGGCGACCAGGCAGTTGGTCAGTCCACCGAAAACCCTGACGGGCAGCTCTAATGCCCAGGCCTGCGTTAATGCGGTCACCACATCATCCCGGCATTTTGCAACGACCAGCAGATCCGCGGGGCCGCCGATCCCTGCAGCAGCATGGCGCGAAAGCAGCCCCTGTCGCTCTGCCATCGGCCCCAGGCGATCTGCCAGCCGGTCGAACTGTGCCTCAAGGTCAGCGGTCATTCGCTTTCGGTTTCTCCTTCGGCTTATCGGACTCGCCGCTGATCTGCTCTATCTTGAGGGCCAGCGTCTCAGACTTATAGACCTTGAAACGGTTCTGTTTGCGCTTCTCGACCTGAACCAACGGGTGCAGCAAATCGGATAATCGCGACATTGTAAGCCTGCCTTCTACCCTAAACGGGTTAATAAATGCTCACCAACCACGTATTCATCCCCCGCTCCCATCAAGATGACCACGTCGTCAACTTCGACCATCTCCGCCAGGCGGTCGGCTGCATCTTGTAAAGAAATTGCCGCCGAAGCCGCCGGGTGCACCAATGACGCTGCCAGATCCGGGGCGTTGATGGTGCTATCCTCTACCTCACGCGCCGCATAAACGGGCAGCACCAGCACCCGATCGGCTCCCTCGAAAGCCGTGAGGAACTCCTCTCGCAAAGCCTTCACCCGACTGAAAGTGTGGGGCTGCCAGACCGCAATCAGCCGATGTCCCGGGTAGCGCTGGTGGGCCATCTCCAGGACCACCTTGATCTGGGTAGGGTGATGTGCATAATCGTCGATCACAATCACACCACCGGCCTCACCCAGCTTCTCAAAACGCCGCGCTGTTCCAGAAAATTCTGCCAATCCCGCGCAGGCAGTTTCAAAAGCAATCCCCAATTCGTCGGCCACAGCGAGCGCGGCCAACGCGTTTAGAACATTGTGGGTTCCCGGGATTTGCAGCCGCACCGTACCCAGAAGCGTGCCATGGCGCAACACCTCGAAGTCGATTCCTCCTACCTCGTTCGTGCGGATAGCGTCAGCGTGCCAGGGCAGCTCCCTGCCCGGCTCATTCCCATAAAGGACCAGTTTCCCGCCCCTTGCATGGAATGACCCGGCGATCACACTGGCCACGGCATCGTTGCTGCAGACGATCAAGGTACCATCCTCCCGAATGCGCTCTATGAACTCGCCAAAAGCCAGTCGTAGGAAGCGCATGCTGGGAAAGACATCGGGGTGATCGTATTCGATATTCGTCACCACCGCGATCTTAGGAGTCAGCGCCAGGAAGGTATTGCAATATTCGTCTGCCTCGATCACAAAAAGCGGCCCCTTCCCCACGCGCGCATTCGTGCTCAAGTTACGCACCATGCCCCCGACGATATAGGTCGGATCAAGATCCGCCGCGAGCAAGATCGTAGTGATCATGCCGGCCACCGTGGTCTTGCCGTGAGCTCCCGCCACTGCAATCACGTCGTAGCCAGCAGTCAGCAGGGAGAGAAATTCAGGGCGGCGCATGATAGGAACACCCTGTTGATGAGCTGCCTGAATTTCAGGGTTGTTCTCCGGAATTGCCGAAGAAGCAAGCACCAGATCAGCATCCCCAAGGTTCTCCGGTGCATGTCCCACAGCCACAGGGATTCCTTCCTCCCGCAACGCCGCAATCAGGCGGCCCTCCTGACGATCCGAGCCATGTACCACGAAGCCGCGAGCCTTCAAAACCCGGGCAATAGCTGACATTCCGGCTCCGCCGATCCCTACGATATGAATATGCTGCCCTATCTCCAACATCTTGTGATCCCTTTCAGACAAAGACGATCAGGACAAAAGCAAAAGCAACCGCTACGGCCACAAACAGGAGTGAGCCCTGCAACCAATCCAGAGGCAGGTAAGCCACTAATTCCAAAGTACCCGGATCTATGGGTGGCTGAATTCCCCAGATATTATACCCATGCGCATGGAGGAACCCCCAAATCATTCCTGCGACCAAATAGCCGTTGAGTGCCCCCAGGAAAAAGCCCAGCAGCGAGTCCTGCAGTTTATCCTTACGCGCCTTGGCTCCCAATGCCGGCGAGAGCACGGTGGTAGCATATCCAAAGGAGATGATCACCACAAAGATCAACAGTCGCACCATGAACCAGCCATTCGGGTTCGAGGAAGCCATGTTCTGCAAAGAGGTATTGATCACCGGCACATACTGCCACAGGACAAATTCGATGAACCGCGCCAGAATGACACTGAACGTGACAAGCAGTTCCTTCGCCCATCCCCGCAATGCCCCGATGATCCCGAACAAAATAACCAACCCCAAAAAGGTCGTTTCAAGTGGTACCATCTTACATCCCTTCCTGTCCTAAGGAGAGGAGCAGGCCAGCTATCTTTTGGGCAGCCTCGGGCCGCGCAAGTGCGAGCGATGCCCGCACCATTGCCTGACGACGAGGCTCATCCTGCAGAAGCTCTCGCACAAGGCCTGCTAACCGCTCCAGGAGTTCTGCATCCTCGACCACCACCGCTGCACCGCGCTGCGCCAGCCAGTTGGCGTTCACCTTCTGATAGCGCCACGCGTAAGGGTAAGGCACCAGAATCGCCGGTAGGCCAAAATAGGGTAGCTCCCCCAGGATCGAAGCACCGGCTCGTGAGACCGCCAGATCCGCGGAAGCCAACACCGCGCCCATCTCCTCATGCAGATAAGAAATGACACGATAACGTTCTTGCAGTTCCAGTGGCAGAGCTGCCCGGGCTGCGGCAACTTCCTCCCAATCCAGCGTGCCGCTTATGTGAACCACGTGCGCCACTTGCAAAAGGTCCGCCAACTGCCCCACCACCGCCCGGTTGATAGAGCGCGCGCCCCGGCTGCCACCGAAAACCAGCACGATCGGCACATCCAGAGGGAGTCCCAGAGCCTTGCGCCCGCTGGCTCTATCCCAGCGCGTGATTTCTCGCCGCAGCGGGTAGCCGGTGATCGTTACCTTATGGGACGGCAGGAAAGCACGAGAGTCCTCAACCGTCGCCGCGATTTTTGCAGCCAGCTTCCCGGCGAATTTCACCGAAAGAGCAGGCTCGATATCCGGCAGGAAGACCAACGAAGGCACCTTACGAAGCCGGGCCGCCACGGCCACCGGCCCGCTGACGTATCCGCCTGTGGTCAATATCCCATCAGGCCGCGCGTCTCCCAGATAGCGCCAGGCCACAGCCGTCCCTTGCAGCAAGCGCCACGCATTGCGCAGAGCACGCACAGGGCCCACGCCGTGCATCCCTCCGGCAGGAATTCCTAAGAAAGAAAGCCCGGCTCGTGCCACCAACTCTTCTTCCATGCCTCCCCACCCGCCAATCCAGGTTAGTGAAACGGTCGGATCAATGTCCTGCAGCGCCTGAACGACGGCCAACGCGGGATAGATATGTCCACCAGTTCCACCAGCGACTATCCAAAAACGCATTCGCTTCCCCCTTAGGGCGTCCCCGAGAAACATTCAGCAGGAGCCCCACGCCTGCCATTGTGAGCAACATCTCCGTCCCCCCATAACTAAAAAAGGGGAGTGCCGTCCCGGTAAAGGGGATCAATCCCACCAGGACCAGCATATTTAGAAGTGCTTCGGTAACAATCATCGTCGTCACCCCAAATGCCAGCAGTGAACCAAAGGGGTCAGGGGTTCCTAACGTGACCTGATAGCCCCGATAAGCAAACAAGACAAACAGCGCGAGCACCAACAACGCGCCCAACAGCCCGGCCTCTTCGCCGATCACGGCAAACACACTATCGGTATGCGGGAAAGGCAAATATCCGGCCTTCAGTTGCCCGCTGCCAATCCCCACCCCCCACAATCCACCTTCTCCAATCGCCGTCATCGCACGGTGTACATGATAGGGCATCTGTGCCGGATCTTTGAGCGCCACCAAATACTCCATCAGGCGCTGACGAGCGTGAGGCAACTGCCAGGCCATAAACCCGAAGCTTGCTCCTCCCATCACCACAGAGAGGAATATCTGTATCGGGTCACCGCCTGCGAAGAAGAACATGGCCAATCCCGTCACCGTCAATAACAACGCCGTGCTCAAATCGGGCTGCAGTGCCACCAAACCCGCCACAACCCCAATGATGATAGCAAAGGGGATGAGTCCATAGCCGATCTGATTCAGTTGGTCCCCCTTCGAAGCCAGCCAGGCCGCAATGTAAATCACTGCCGCCAGACGTGCTATTACACCCGGTTGGACTGAGACTCCCAAAAACTCAAGCTGACGCTGTGCTCCCAACACTGTTTCACCCATCAGCAGCACCAGCGAGAGCAAAATCAAGGTAGCTCCCATCATAGGAGTTGCCAGACGCTGCCAAACCGGATAAGGCACAGCAAACATGAACATCAACACAGCAACGCCCAGCAAAACCCATTTGACCTGCCGATGCCAGAAGTCAACACCCACGTAAAAGGTCGCGCTGTACAGCATCAACAGGCCGTAGGCCAACAGCGCCAGAAGGGTCACCAGCAAAAGCAAATCCAGATGGGGCGCTTCCTGCTTACGTGTGCGTTGTGCCATTGCTACACCTCCTCCTGTAATACGATCTGATCCAACATCCCCACCAATTCACGAAAACGCTCGCCGCGCTGGGCAAAATCCACAAAACTGTCGAAGCTGGTTCCCCCAGGAGAAAGCAGCACCACATCTCCCGACCTCGCTCGCTTTGCTGCCTCCGCTACCGCCTGTTCCAGCGTCTGCACCTGAACGATCTCCTCCAGTGCGCCCGCTTCCGCAGTAGCCTCCTGTACGCGCGCAACGTGTCCCTTGATCAACGCTGCAGCCTCACCAAAGACAATCAGCACCCGCACCCGCGCTACGGCCCGCTCGGCGAACTCCTCCCAGGGCAAGTTCTTGTCCCGGCCGCCTGCAAGAAGGACCAGCGGCTCCTCAAAGGAGTCCAATGCTGCCAGAACGCGCTCAGGGGCCGTTGCAATCGAATCGTTGATCCAGAGCACCCCACGCCAGGAACGCACGGGTTCGAGCCGGTGCTCCACCCCCGTAAAGCTGCTGATAGCCTGCCGCATGGCCGGAACTGAAGCCCCCGCAGCATCTGCCAACGCAATCGCAGCCAACACATTCATCACATTATGGAAGCCGCGCA
>JAVEWB010000145.1:0-5990 GCA_034004765.1 Anaerolineae bacterium | reverse complement strand
TACCATGAAGCCTGCTGCCGTTCCACGCAGCTTCTACCTGGCAGGAGGGCTCATCGTCCTCTTCCTCCTCCTGCCGCTGGTGGGCACCCTCTCGGGCACGGACCCGGACTCGCTCCGGAGCACGCTGGTCGATGCAGAGGTCCTGGCTTCTATCGGGCTGACCTTCTCCGCCGCCGCGCTCGCCACGGGGATCGGGCTGGCGGCCGGCGTGCCGCTGGCCTACCTGATGGCGCGCCGCAGCTTCCCTGCGAAGGCGTGGATCGCCGTGCTGGTGGATCTGCCCGTGGTGATCCCCCACACGGCGGCGGGCATTGCGCTGCTCCTGGTCTTCGGGCGGCAGGGGCTCTTGGGGCGTTGGCTGGCCCCGCTGGGGATCTTCTTCACGGACAACGTGGCGGGGATCGTGGCTGCCATGCTGTTCGTCAGCCTCTCCTTCCTGATCGATGCCAGCCGGGAGGCCTTCGCGCAGATCGATAGCCAGACCGAGGAGAGCGCGCGGGTGGACGGCGCTTCCCCCTGGCAGGTCTTCTGGCACGTCGCGCTGCCGCAGGCCTGGCGGGGGATCCTGAGCGGGGCGCTCCTCATGTGGGCGCGGGGGATCAGCGAGTTCGGTGCGGTGGTCATCCTGGCCTATCACCCGAAGATCGTGCCGGTGCTGGTCTTCGAGCGCTTCAGCGGCTTCGGCCTCGCCGCCGCGCAGCCCGTGGCGCTGATCCTGATCGTCGTCGTGCTGGTCGTCTTCGGTGCGCTCCGCTGGCTGGCGAGGGGGGAGGAGGGGTAGCGATTTTGTTGAAATTCTTACCTCAGAGGTAAGAATTTCAACAAAATCGATAGGGCAAAAAAGGTTTTCCTACAGATTACGGAAAATCCACTGTACTGCCTCCAACAAAGTATCGGCAACGTAATCTGGTTTTGTTGTACCAGTCTCCTCCCCACTGAGAGTTCTTTTCCCCCAGCCAGTGCGAACCAGCACGACACGACATCCTGCCGCCCTCCCAGCACCGAGATCCGATGCTTTGTCGCCGATCATAAAGCTGCGCTGCAGATCAATCCCTAAATCCACCGCGGCCTGGAACAAAAGTCCCGGCTGCGGTTTTCGACAACCACAGGGCTTAGCTTCTGCATCTGGATTATGGGGACAGTAATACAGCGCGTTGTAATAGGCCCCCAGGTCTTCCAGAGCCTGCCAAAGTGCTTTATTGACCGCTTCAAAACTCATCCAAAGTCATCAAGCCGCGTCCCAAGGCAGATTGGTTTGTGGTGACGATGACCGGTACTCTTGCCATGTTTAACAGCCTTAGGGCCTCACCAACCGTGGGAAGCAATTCAACCTCTTCCGGTTTGCACACGTACCCGTGTTCTACATTGAGTGTGCCATCCCGGTCCATGAAGACAGCCAGATGACAATTGACTTCGTCAGAAGTGCTTCTCGGAAACAATTGGGATATGCGAGAAATCCCTCCCTCCATCGCTTGACAAACCCCCTCCCCAGATTATCATGCACCCATTCCAGGTGAAGCGGGGGAACACATGCCATCAGTGCAGCACGCCAAGGGGAACACTGCGGGACAATTGAGAACCACACGGGCAGGAGCCCGATCTCACGCAAGGGTCTCGCAGTGTCGAAACTAACCGCCTTCGCCGCGCGAATCGATCGCTCCCCCTGGCTTCGTCATCTGCTTTTCTTAGGTGCGACGCTGCTCTCTATCCTGTTCGTCGGCTACCACTTTGGCACCTTCGATCAAGCTATCCACATCCCCTTCTTGAAGATCTACGCCGATCCCACGCTCTTCCCCAACGATCCCTTCTTCGACATGCGCTTCCAGCACTACTCCTACTTCTGGTTCTTCTTCGAGCCTTTCTACAAGCTCGGGGTGTTGGAAGTTACGATGGCGGTGGTGCATATCCTCACGACTTACCTGGCCTTCTGGGGGCTATGGACGCTGAGCAAGACGCTGTTCGACGACGCGCTCACCGCACTGCTGAGCCTGGTCATCCTGATCGTGCCGCACCTCAGCTTTGCCGGCTTCCCCATCTTCGAGTTCAGCCTGCTCAACCGCACCTTCGCCTTCCCGTTCATGGTCTGGGCGCTGGTGCTCTTCCTGCGGAAGCGGTACATTGCGGCCTTTGCGCTCATGGGGGTGATGTATAACCTGCACGCCCTCAGCGTGAACTTCGTGCTGGCGATGGTCCTCCTCGCCTGCCTGGTGGAGTGGTGCAGCCTGGACTGGCGCAAGCTCGGCCTATCCCTGGTGATCTTCGTCGTTACGGCGCTGCCGGTCCTGATCTGGAAGATGAACGGTCCGCTGATTGGCCTCTCCCTCCAATCGGATTGGTTCGGCATCGTGGCCCGCGGCATGCTCTACAACGTCTTCTACATGGTCGGGCCGATTTATCTCCTGGCCCCCACACTGAGCGGCATCAGCGGGATCGCACTCTTCTTCATCGGCCACAAATACGCCCCAGCGGCGGCGCAGTACCAGCGCACCACCTTAGCTTTCGTGGTCGCCGTGATCCTGGTTCTCGTTGTGCAAATCATTTCCACACTGTGGATCCCGATCACGATTCTCATTCAGTGCCAGATCATCCGCATCGGCTTCTGGGGGGTACTCTTCGGCTACCTCTACTTCGCCAACTATCTGGCCCGCACCTTGCGTGAGAATCAGCTCGCCCTGCCGGATTGGGCGCTGCTGGCCGTAACGTGCATCGCCTCCCCGCTGGCCTTCTTCCCGGTGGCCGTCTGGGCAGTGCAGCAGGCCACGCACCGGGCGCTTCGCTGGCGTCGTGCGGCGTCGTTCGCCTTGCTTGGGCTGATGATCGTCGTCTGCGGCGTCGTCCTCATCCGCTACGCCGGCCTCCTCAAGCCGGGGATCTACATCTACGGGCCGCGCACCGCCTGGGAGGACGCGCAGCTCTGGGCGAAGGAGGCCACGCCGAAGGAAGCGCTCTTCGTCACGCCGCCGCACAAATGGGGCTTCTACGATTCGGAGTGGCGCGTCTTCTCCGAGCGCAGCACCGTCTCGACGCTCTCGGAGCTGCTGGAGGCCGCCTTCGTGCCCGCCTACATCGACTACTGGAGGCCGCGCTTCGAAGCCTTAGCACCCGGCACCGTCGAGCAGTTCAACGGGGATTACTTCACCAACGTGGAGCGGGTCGCCGCGGCCTATTACGGCCTCGCGGACGAGGCACTGCTTGACGCAGCGGAGCGCTATGGGGCCACCTACGTGGTGGTGGAGAAGCCGCACCTGCGCCCCTGGCCCGTGGCCTACGAGAATGACGGCTACGTGATCTACGATCTGCAAACGGTTATCAATAAGTGACAGCCGCCGAAGAGGCGGCTGTCACTTGGGCCGTTCCCCATTCTCCTTCTTGCTGAGTTATCTCTATACCTCAGAAACGATGGGGAGATCAGACCCTGTAAAGTTATTTGAAACTTTAAGGAAAGGGCATCGATTTTTCGGGTGGACTCACTTGGAAATTATCAAAGCGTGCATCAGCGTCTGATGCAAGGGGATAACCACCAGCTTCTACTCCTATATCGCTCGGCTGTAAATTGGGTGACATATCAGGAAAAGGAGAACCCGGCATGTGCGTATCATTGATATATAACCAGATCCAACCACTGTTACGTATCACTTTGAGATGATTCACTGCGTTACCGCTTTTGATCACCGTCGAAACGGTAGGAGTGACATACTTGATAACTCCTGTCGACGTGTAACGATAAAATTGCCATTTCTGAGTCTCCGCGTTGAGGTCAAAAACGTAATAATATTCAAAATCTCCTCTGATGTCGAAAATCAGCCCGTAGCTGTTACCGACCGTTTTATTCCAGCGCATGTCAGTTTCCAGTGTATATCCTCGGAGGCCATGAATAGGTGCTCGAGATAGATATAAAGAGCCACCTTTCCTGGCCAAGATGCGATATTCTCCATTCGAATACCCCGTGCGCACAAATCCATTGTCGACAATCGGCCAGCCGCTGTTCGCGCTGCTGAAATCATCGAAATAGTTAGGATCAGTAAAATAGTAATCGCGCAATACCGTAGGAATATATGTACGATCGCGTAGATCGATATCCACGGTAGTAGTGAAGTATGCGTTTTCCCATTGTGCCAGGGCGATATTAGTCAGAATGCCCCCACCTCCCAAGCCGGGTGCAATAAAGGTCTGAAAAGTGATCACAGTTGTCGTATTACTAAAAACTGTGCCTTGCCAGGTGATGTATTTCTCGTGTCCCTCAGCAATTCCATGAGTTGCAGCTAACGAATCGGGGACATAGGCAAGCTTTGAAGCAAAGGTATCGGTCAATCGAACTCCATAGAGGTCCGCACTCTTATCATCATTGTCGATCGTAAGCGTATAGGTAACCATACGATTGGGGTATATGGTCCCTTCAGCTTGTGCTTTTACCGTGAGCACCGCCTCGTAAGCACCAATATCGCAGCGCCCTACTCTTGGCACTCCTCGCTGATCTGTAATCAGGAGCTCTCCCCGATGATCCAAACAGCCTGATGGGTTAGCGGCACTGATTGCAGGACTGCCTGGCTGTAATCTGTAAAAAGCAGGTTGTCCTTCAAGTGGTGCAAGTAGGGGGTCAACATTAAGCTGATCTCCCGAACTAACTAGAAAATAACACCCCCAGTTGTTGCCGATAAGGTTATACCCGGCACTGGAAATTTCCCCGTAGCAATCTGATCCAAACCAGCTTGCCCAATTGCCGGCGACGATTGAATTTTTCAAAGTCACCGTACCTGCAGCATTGTCTATACCCCCTCCCCTTCCCATATCTGAATCCACCATATTGCCGGCAATGGTGCTGCGGTTAATCTCTACAATGGAGTTAGATGCAAATATGCCACCGCCATGTCCCGCTGTCGTAGAATTATTACTGATGGTGCTATTGTTGACAACAAGTGTTCCATTCAGACACAAAATTCCTCCTCCACCATCGGCCTCATCCTCGTTACCAGTAATAGCACTCTGAGTGAGGATAAGCTTGCCACCATTGACATAGAGGCCGCGACCATTGTTGCGAATGGCGCTATGTTCCACGGTAAGGAAACTCTGCGTACTAAAGATGCCATTCGAGGTACAGTTCTCGATGATGAAAGATTGCACGGTCGCAGTGACGGAATTGGTCACTCTAATGCCGTAAGTGGCGTTACTACCATCAATGGTAGAAAAACCTGATTGTACTGTAAAATTAGCATTCCATCCTCCTGAGAGGGTAAGAATCTTATTCAGTTCCACAACGGGGGAACTGCTGCTGCCGGTGTAATTCCCTACGGCAACATAGATGAGGTCCCCATTGGCAGCTTTTGCAATAGCGCCATTGATAGTAGCACAGGGTTGGGTCGTTGTACTACAACTATAAGCGTCGCTTCCAATGGGGCTCACATACCAACTTCCGGCAGCACGGACCTCTTGCGAGATATTCAAAATTAGAACTATGCCTAAAGCCATCACAACAAAAATCATGCACGTCTTAAGAAAATTTATTTTCATCATGGGCTCCTGAGGGTGTTGGAATGCAGTTTCTCGCTAAGTCTATCACAAATTACGTCGGGTAGAAGTGCAGTTTTGCCAATAAATTGGGAAGAGTGTAATAAAACAACATGAATTATTTTAGCGCGGGCAATAACGAGGACTTACGGTTTCACTTCAGCAAGTGCACGTCCCAGCAAGTCAGATACGCCTGATTGCCCAGCAGTCCGACGCAGATATTCAAAATCCGGGCGTTCGCCTTGAATCTTGAGCACGCCAAGAATATTACGCCATTGGCGATCCGAACGCTGGTTGCCTATCTTGTACCACTCCAGCTTTGCCAAACAGGCGCAGCCATTACTCCTCCGGCAGAGGGCCATAGGCTTGCTGCGCCAGCTCTTGCCCCAACAACAAATCAGCCAAACGGCGCTGGCGTTGCGCAGGGGTATCATTGGGATAACGCAACCTCAGCCCAGCCACAGCCAAAGTCCGCACGGAGCGAT
>JAVEWB010000144.1:0-6047 GCA_034004765.1 Anaerolineae bacterium | reverse complement strand
AATACACGAATGGCTCCATGATCCGTGGGGGTGTTCGTAGACGGTAGGACAATCCAGCGGATTGTCCCACAGCGTCGGCAGCCGTAGCCGCAGTATCCTACCGCGTCCGGAATGGCGCGCTTTGGAAAACGTGGCTACCAAGAACGTCATTCGTGTATTCGTGTCGGATTCGTGGTCGGCAGGCGTACCTCGATTTACCAAACGTTTATAAAGAAAAATCTGTGGTATCATAGTAGGAAAGATCGTTACGGTCATTGGAAACATAACGCGAAGGGCCTGAGCCCTTGATAATGTGGGAAGTAAAGAGGTATCAGATTCAATGAGAGAGAAAGATTCCGGTTCCGAAGTATTCAACGAGAGCGAGCGCAGCGGCAAGCTCAAGCAGGAGAACGAGCGGCTGCGGGATAAGCTGCTGCAAGCCCGGCCCCTCCTGGAAAAGGGAAAAGAGGCCGAGGAAGCGTTAAAGGCGGCCAAAGCAACGCTGGAGAGCATCAACGAGCAGCCGCTGATTTATGGGACGCTGCTGAGCCTGGAGGACGAACGCGCGCGTGTCGTCTACTCGGGCCACAGCAGCCAGATGTTGGTCTCCATCAACCCCGAGGTCGATGCAGAGACGCTGATCCCGGGGTATGAGGTGCTGCTGGATCAGAAAAGCGGCAGGCTCTTCCAGGTGAACGGTCCCCAGAAGAACGGCATCGTTGCCACCACCAAAGATATCCTCTCCGATGGGCGGCTCATCGCCACCACCGCCACCGGAGAACAGCGGGTCGTACAGCTTGCCGCAGGGCTTACCCCCAAGGTCGGCTATCCGGTTTTGCTGGACCCCAGTGCCACCGTGGCCATCCAATGTCTCCCGCGCGACGACAGGAAAGAGCTGTACGTCGAGGAGATCCCCGAGATCGGCTGGGACGCCATCGGCGGGCTGCATGAGGAAAAAGAAAAACTGCAGCGGATGATCGAGCATCCGTATCTCTATCCCGAATACTACAAGCAGTACAAGACGCTGCGGCCCTCCAAGGGGCTCCTGCTGCAAGGGCCTCCCGGCTGTGGGAAGACGCTGCTGATCAAGGCGCTGGTCCACGAGATGTTCAAACTGCGGCGTGAGGAGATGCCAATCCCCGTCCTAGTCGTGTGGGATGAGGCCGAAGCGCTCTTCAGCACCCGCGGCACCGGTGTCCCCATTGAGGGCGGCGGAGGCGGGACGATGAGCGACACCGTCGTGCCCCAACTCCTCTCACAGCTCGACGGGCTGAACGCACTGGACAGCTACAAGCGCGAGCCCGCCACCGCATGCCAGGACACCAAGCCTTTCTTTTACTATATCGGCGGCCCCCGCATTCTCAACCAGTTCGTCGGGAATACAGAAGAGGCCATCCGCGAGGTCTACACCAGCGCCAGGGAACGGTCGAACTTCGTGGCGACGGTCCTCATCACCAACCGGCCCGATATGTTGGACCCGGCACTGATCCGCGAGGGCCGCATCGATAAGAAGCTCTACATCCCCCGGCCCGACCGGGAGGCTGCCAGAAGCATCTTCTCCGTCTACCTGAAAGAGGGAGATTTCCCAATCCATGCATCGGAAATCGCCCACCAGACTCCGGCGCAGTGGTGCACGCACACGATCGAGCGCCTGCTCGACTATCTGTTCAGCCTCGAAGAGCCCGTTGCCCAGGTCGAATACCGCGACGGACGCCGGAAGGATCTCTTCAGGGGCGATCTGCTCTCCGGGTCGAAGATCTACGCGATCGTCCAGCGCGCCAGTGAGACGGCCATCGCCCGGCAGATCGAGCGAGGCGAGGTAGGGCTGAAGTTAGAGTACCTCCTGCAGGCGGCAGAGGCCTCCTACCGGGAAGAGGTCGATATCCTGACCAGCGGCTCCCCGCAGAAGTGGTCGCAGATGTTGGGGAAAGAGAGCGAGCGCATCGCCCGGATCTCCCCCGCCTCGCAGTACTCGTTGAGCGAGCTGCGCGACATCCAGACCCTGGCCAAGCGCGGCGGGCTGATCTGACCGGTCATGCCGATCCCCAGAATCGCAGGCATCGAGACCGAATACGGGATCGCGCGGCGCTCCGCGGCGACTAAAGAGCTTCACGAGGAGCAGCAGCCGATCCGCGACACCGTCCGGCTCATCCGGAGCGTGGCCACGCCGGTCGTCTGGGATTACGCCACCGAGAGAGAGCTGCCGGGGCTGGCCGAAGGGCACACCGTGGAGGAAATCACCAACACAGTGATGACCAACGGCGCGCGGTTCTACGAAGATCACGGCCACCCAGAATATGCCACCCCCGAATGCACGACCCCGCTCCAGGTGGTCCTGTATGACAAAGCCGGCGAGCGGCTGCTCAACCTGGCCCGCATGACCGCCAATGAAACTGCTGGCAGGGACGAGGACGAAATCGCGATCTACAAGAACAACGCTGATCTGGCAGGGCACTCCTTCGGCTGCCACGAGAACTATCTGATGGAAAGAAAAACCCCCTGGGATAGGCTCAGGGAATACCTGACGCCTTTCCTGGTTACCCGGCAGATTTTCACCGGAGCAGGGAAGGTGGGTACCCAGGATGTGGACAGCAGTGAATGGGAGCCGACGGCCAAGCCGTTGGTCCTCGGCGGGAAGACGGGGTTGGAACGCCCGCTGGTCTGCGTGACGCGGGACAAAGAGAAAGATCTGGAGCTCTACCAGGATGAAGAGCCGGCAGGGTGCCTGTGGCCCCCGGAGCAGGAAGAGCGGGCAAGATGTCTGCGATCCCCAGAGCAGGAAGAGCGGGCAAGATGCCCGCGATCCAAGGAAGAGGCCGTCTATCAGCTTTCGCAGCGGCCCGATTTTTTCTCCACCGAAGAGGGGCTGCAAACCACCTTCAACCGGCCGTTGATGAACACACGCGATGAGCCGCACGCTGATCCCGAACAGTATCGAAGGCTCCACGTCATCGTCGGCGATGCCAACCTTGCGCCGTGGGCCACCTATCTGAAGATCGGGACAACGATGCTTGTCCTGGATCTGATCGAGGACGGTTTCGTCACGGAGGAGATGCTCATCCGCGCGCCGGTTCCCACCTTCAGAACGATCTCCAGGGATCAGGACTGGCGTTGGGCCGTGCAATTCACCAACGGCAGGCGGGGGACCGCGCTCGACCATCAAGAGCTTTACCTGAACAAGGCCAAACAGCACTACGCCGCGGACCCGGTAAAGAAAGAGATCATCACCAAGTGGGAATACATCCTGGATGCGCTGCGCCGCCAGGATGTCGATGCGCTGGTGGATAAGCTTGATCATGTACTCAAGCGCCATATAATAGAGAAAGCCATGCAGCGTCATGGTTGGGAGCTGACCTCCCCGGGTGTGCAGAAGTTGGATCTCCGGTATCACAGCGTCAATCCTGACGAAAGCGTCTACGCACTTTTGGAGAGGCGTGGGTACGTCGACAACCTGGGCATCACAGAAGCACAGATTGTGGATGCAGTCTTCGATCCCCCCACCGATACGCGGGCGTACTTCAGGGGTACATGCATCCAGACCTTCGGCGAGGCCGTCGTTGCAGCCAATTGGGATCTACTGGATGTCAGGAGATCGGATGGCACGCTCGTCAGGATAGCGATGGAGGATCCCTTCAAGGGGACGGCAGCCCTGGCAGGCGATCTGCTCGCAAGAGCCCAGGATATCGACAGTCTTTTAAAGCAAGTGTGAGGTAAAAGAAATGTCCAGCATACAGAAACCGAAGAAGAGTACGGTGGAATCACCCCGCGAGACGGAGGAGCCTGAAGCCGTGCCTGAAGAGGCAAAGGTGGAAGCTCAAGCAGAGAGCGAAGTGAAAGCGACGGTCTACGATGAGCTCCTGGATGAAATCGATGAGATGTTAGAGGACGAAGAGCAGGCACAGCGTTACACACAACTGAGCGGGGAGTAGCTAAAAAGGAAAGTTCTTGCACCCTCGAATTTACGGCACGGAAATCGAATACGGCGTCTTCTCCTGGGACCTGGTCCCCGAAGTCATCCCCCTGACCGCCCTGCTCGAGGGAGTGGAGGAAGTCATCAGGACGCTGCCCGCCCTGGGGAATGGCGGGCGGCTTTACATGGATCACGGCAAACACCCCGAATACTGCACGCCGGAATGCCTGACCCCTCTCGAAATCGTGCTCCACGAGAAAGCAGGCGACCTCCTGCTGGAAACCCTCTTCAAGGATGGGATCACCCGGCGAGATGTCCTGGGATCCGTGCGATTCTACAAGACGACAGAGGACAAAAAGGGGAACACCTACGGGTACCACGAGAATTACCTGATGGAGCGGGCCGAAAAAGATTCGGAAGATCCGCAACTGCGCAGGGACCAGAAGCTGTACCTGGCAGCCTGCCTCACCCCCTTCCTGGTCACCCGCACCCTCTACACGGGCGCGGGCAACGTCAACCAGGGGTTCGAGCTTTCTGCCAGGGCCAAGTACATCAACCGGGCGGCCTATATTACATCAGAGTACTACCGGCCGATCGTGAGCCTCAAAGATGAGCCGTTGAGCGACCGCAAGCAGTACAGGAGGCTGCACCTGATCACCGGTGAACCCAACCTGTCGGAGTACGCAACCTTCTTGAAAATCGGCACCACCGCGCTGGTGCTGGATCTCATAGAAGATCGCATAACCGGCCTGCCGGTCATCGAGAATCCGGTGAAAACGCTGCACCAACTCGCCAAACAGATCGGCGGCTGGATCGTCCCGCTCGAAGGCGGCACCACCATGCCCGCCATCGACGTGCAAAGGATCTATTTGGAACGAGCAGCCCGTCACTTCCGGCAAGGCTGCGACAGGGAGGCCCCGGGCCTGCGGGAGATGACCCGCACCCTTCTCGATCTCTGGGAAGCGACATTGGATGCGTTGGAACGTGATCCCATGCTGCTCTCCCAAGAAATAGATTGGGTCATCGAGAAGAAGCTGCTGGAACGCTACCGCGAACGGCACCGGCACTCATGGGACCATCCGGCGATTGCCAAAGCGGACCTGCGCTACCATGAAATCGGCGACCGCAGTCTGTTCAATCTCCTGCAGGAGGGCGGTCACGTCAAACGGCTGGTGAGCGATGATGCCATTGCCGAGGCCCTCACCACGCCGCCCCACACAAGGGCGAAAGGGAGGGTGTTGTTCATCGAAGCGCTGGCGGACCGAGGGATCATTCTCCCTTCAAACCTGGAGATGTGGAACCAACTAGGCAGCCACGAAGAACTCAGCAAGAAACTCCCCTTGCAAATCCCCGATCCCTTCCAGACGTATGAGGAAGAGGTCGCACAGTACGTAGCCCACCTGTTTCCCCAACGGTAAGGAAACCACGGGGCAATCCGGCGGATTGCCCTACAAAGGTGAACGTAAAATTGCTTTATTTGTCGGTACGTATATACTATTTATAGAACATCCACCTCATCTAAAATCTGCATTCAGCCAGCACACTCCATCTTCTTATCACCGCAAACGCAGCGTACCTGAGTAAGGTTGCATAGCGAGCAGATAGCAGAAGGTTTCTGATCCCAGAACGTTCGGGATCAGAAGCATAACAGTCTACCGGGCAGCACTCCTAACAGGAACAACACTGCCAGATACATCACTCCCACAAGGAGCGCTACCGCGGCTTCAGTGTAAAGGGGGGAATGATGACCATGCTCAGTCATATCTTGGTGCCGATGGACGGTTCGCGCCTTGCTGAATGCGTGCTGCCCCACACAGCGGCCGCAGCTCGGGCATTCGGAGCGCGGGTGACATTGCTGCATGTCCTCAAGGGTTCCGAGACCGACGAACAACTGTCGCTGGTCGATCCTCTAAGCTGGCACATCAACAAAGCGCAATCTCAAGCCTACCTGGATGGATTGACCACGCAGTTGAGAGAAATCGGCCTGGATGTCGAAAATGTGATTCTGGAGGGCAATCCACCCGAGAGAATCGTTGAGTACGCGCACACGCAAAATGTAGATCTGATGGTCCTCAGCAGCCACGGGCAAAGCGGACTGAGCGGCTGGAATATCAGCAGCGTCGTGCAGAAGATCCTCATGCGAGCCTACATTTCCATT
>JAVEWB010000001.1:0-29878 GCA_034004765.1 Anaerolineae bacterium | reverse complement strand
AGCGTTTGGGTTTCGGTACGGTCACGCCGGTGTTCGATGGTGCGGATGAGAGTGAGATTGCGGCAGAATTAGCCCGTGCCTGGCTTATCGATCAGGCCTGGGACGAAGCGATGGAGCGCGCCTGGAGTTGGCTCAAGGCACAGGAATACGACCTGGAGAACCTGCATGATGACGAAGAAGCGCGCCTGATCTATGTCGCGGCCTGGCTCTCTCAACATGGTTATGATGTGGATCGGCTGAGGGATGATGCTGTTTATGCCCGGCGCTCTGTCCTGCGTGAGTGGCTGCGCGAGTTGGGATACAACCCCGATGAGCTGCTGGTTTTCGGCGATGTCGAGATTTCGCGGGCTGCCAGAGAGAGCGCGGATCGTATGGTGCAGGTTGTTTGTATGCGTCTATGGATGGAACAGCAGGGACAGGACATCTCCGCGATTCCTTCGGATGATGCGTTGATCCTGGAAGCCACAAAGTTCGCCTATGAGCATAATGCGCCCTTACCCACCTTAGGGAAAATGGCCCTCTATAATGGGAAGACCGGATTGCCTTTTGATCAGCCGGTGACGGTTGGTGTGATCTATATGTTGAAGCTGGCGCACCTGGTCGAGGATAAGGTACACACACGCTCTACCGGCCCTTATTCGTTGGTAACGCAGCAGCCCCTGGGTGGTAAAGCGCAGTTCGGTGGCCAGCGTTTCGGTGAGATGGAGGTCTGGGCCTTGGAGGCCTATGGTGCAGCGTACACGCTTCAGGAGATGCTTACCATCAAGTCCGACGACGTTCAGGGACGCGTGAAGGCTTACGAGTCGATCGTCAAGGGCGTTCCGATCGAGGAGCCCGGTATCCCAGCTTCTTTCAAGGTGTTGGTGAAAGAGCTGCAGAGCCTGGCACTTGCGGTGGAGGCGGTGACCGATTCGGGTGAGGTGCTGCACTTTGGGCGCGAGGAACGGCGCACGCGCCTGCCTAAGATTGGCATGGGATTGTTGGAGCTTGCTCCCGATCAAGATTAGGCTCTGGGGCGGCGTTTTCCGGTAGGGTATGACGCGCTTGATTTGTTGGCATAAGGAAGCGCTTTTACAAACTGAAAATAGGGTGTGTTGCGGGCAAAGCTGAGCTGTGGAGTGAATACTGCGGCATGAGGTTTGACCTTTTAAGGCTCTGTGGTAGAATGTGCTGTCGCGGAAAGTTGGCAGCCAGATTCCCTGCCACTTTTTAAAAGTTTTATACTACGTTGGGATATAAGGTCGAGATGAAGAGGCCATCAATGTAATCTGCGATGGCCTTCTTCACTGATTTTTTAGGAGGAAAAGGTGCCCACGATCAATCAATTGGTCCGAAAGGGACGCAAGCCAAAGGAGTTAAAATCCAAATCTCCGGCGATGTTGAGTAACTTCAACGCGCTCAAGGGGAGGCGGGTACATGTAAGCGGGGGGAATCCGCAAAAGCGTGGTGTGTGCACGGTGGTGCGTACGACGACGCCGAAGAAGCCTAACTCGGCCCTGCGGAAGATCGCTCGTGTGCGACTCTCGAATCGTATCGAGGTCACTGCTTACATCCCTGGAGAGGGCCACAACTTGCAGGAACACTCGGTAGTGTTGGTTCGCGGTGGACGTGTGAAGGACCTGCCCGGTGTGCGCTATCACATCGTCCGTGGCACGCTGGATGCTAGCGGTGTTGACAAGCGGAAACAGCAGCGCTCCAAGTATGGCGCTAAGCACGCTGTTGCTAAGAAGTAGGAGAGGAAAGAATGGCAAGAAGGTCACGTCCACCAAAACGGCAAATTGCGCCGGATATTCGTTACAACAACGTGTTGGTAGAGCGCTTTATCAATCGGATGATGTACCAGGGTAAGAAGAGCACGGCGCAGCGCGCGATGTATGATGCGATGGAGCTGGTAGAGGCTCGTGCGCAGAAGCCGGCCTTGGAGGTCTTCGAGCAGGCTGTGCGGAATGTCGCGCCGCCTATCGAGGTCAAACCACGGCGTGTTGGCGGCTCTACTTATCAGATCCCGGTCGAGGTTCCGCAGTATCGGCAGATCACACTCGCGATCCGCTGGTTGTTGGATGCGGCGCGCAAACGCCCGGCTCGGGGTATCGTTGAGAAGCTGGCGGCGGAACTGATTGACGCCGCGCAGGGTGTAGGTGCGGCGGTCAAGAAGCGTGAAGAGGCCTTGAAGATGGCGGAGGCGAACCGCGCTTTTGCTCACTTGCGCTGGTAGGTTCGGTTGGAGGCTGTCGCCGGTCTGGGGATAGCGTAGGGATTAGCGGCAGTGGCTGACGAAGTACATTTACTGGAAAGAATACGCAACATCGGCGTTATCGCACATATCGATGCGGGTAAGACGACAACCACCGAGCGCATCCTGTATTACACAGGGCGTACGCATCGTATGGGCAATGTCGATGAGGGGACCACGATCACTGACTGGATGGTCCAGGAGCGGGAGCGCGGGATCACGATTATGTCGGCAGCAGTCACCTGTTTCTGGCATGATTATCAGATCAACATCGTTGATACGCCTGGGCACATTGACTTCACTGCGGAAGTGCAGCGCAGCCTTCGTGTTTTGGATGGGGGTGTAGTGGTCCTTGATGGGACGGCGGGGGTGGAGCCGCAATCCGAGACGGTCTGGCGACAGGCAAAAGGATTCGGTGTACCGCTCATCGCTTTCATTAACAAGATGGATAGGTTGGGGGCTGATTTTGCCCACGCTGTGGAGACGATGCGGGAGCGGCTGCATGCCAATCCGGTTCCGATTCAGTGGCCGATTGGTGCAGAAGCTGATTTCCGGGGCGTGGTGGATCTGATTGAATGGCGGGCCATTGGCTGGGCGGATGAATTGGGGTCGAATTTACAGGAGATCCCGATCCCATCTGAGTATGAGTCTGAGGCGCGCCAGGCCAGAGAAGCCATGTTGGAAGCGATTGTCGAAACCGACGATGTGTTGATGGAGCAGTACCTGGAGGGAGAAATTATCTCTCCGGAGGCCCTCCGGACAGTGTTGCGGAAAGAGACGATCGCGGGGCATCTCCAGCCGGTTTTGTGCGGCACTTCACTGCGGAATAAAGGGGTGCAGCCCCTGCTTGATGCGATTGTCGATTTCCTTCCTTCGCCTTTGGATGTTCCGCCAATGGAAGGGGAGACGAAAAAAGGTGTGGAAGCACGCTCTGCGGATCCTAAGGAACCGCTGGCTGCCTTGATCTTTAAAATTGCGACGGACCCTTATGCTGGCAAGCTGGCGTATTTCCGGGTCTACTCCGGTGTGATCCGCCGGGGAGAGGTGGTCTATAATGCCACCAAGGAGATACGCGAGCGCGTTCCGAAGTTGCTGCGGATGTTTGCCGATCACCGCGAGGAGGTCGAGGAGATTTCCGCCGGTGATATCGGTGCGACGGTAGGTTTGAAGGGTAGTTTTACGGGGGATACGCTTTGTGCAGTGAATGCCCCCATTATCCTGGAACCTATTGTATTCCCGGAGCCGGTGATCTTTGTGGCGGTGGAGCCGCGGACGGTGGCTGATCAGGCACAACTGACTGATGCGCTGGCTCGCCTGGCCGAAGAAGACCCGACGTTTCACGTGAGTGTCGATGAAGCAACGGGGCAGACGATTATTGCTGGCATGGGGGAGCTGCACCTGGATATCCTGGTGGATCGGATGCTGCGGGAGTTCCGGGTTCAGGCCAATGTAGGGCGCCCTCGTGTTGCGTATAAAGAGACGGTTACCTGTCTTCATACGACGGAGGTGGTTTTTGACCGCATGTTGGCAGGAAAGCCGCAGTATGCCCGGGTGGTTTTAGAGGTGGGCCCTGCGGAGCCAGGTGCGGGGACGCGGTTCGAAAATGCGCTGCGTTCGTCGGCGCTGCTCCCGAATTTTGTGAATGCGGTGCATGCTGGGGTAATGGAATCCCTGGATAGCGGCTTTTTGGCGGGCTATCCATTAGTAGGGGTGGTTGTAAAGTTGGTGGATGCGGAAGCGGATTCTCTGCTTTCAACGGAAATGGCTTTCAAAGCTGCGGCTGCGCAGGCGTTCCGTGAGGCGGTGGAGGCGGCTTCCCCGGTACTTTTAGAGCCAGTGATGGATGTGGATGTGGTTGTCCCTGAGGAGTTTGTCGGGGAGGTATTAGGAGATCTCAATGCACGAGGCTCCAGTATTCAAGCCATGGAGTCCAGAGTAGGGGGCGTTCAAGCGGTTCGGGCGTATGCCCCGCTGGCAAAGATGTTTGGGTATGCCACCGATCTGCGGAGTGCAACGCAGGGACGGGGGACGTTTACCATGGAGTTCCATCACTATGATCCGGTGGACTCCAAGCAAATGCAGGCCATCCTGTATGGTGAGAGTTAAACTTAACTAGAAATTATCAGTTAGTAAAAGGAGAGGGAAGTAAAATGGGTAAGGAGAAGTTTGAGCGCGGAAAGCCACATGTAAATGTTGGCACCATCGGTCATATTGATCATGGTAAGACAACCTTGACGGCTGCAATTACCCGTACATTGTCCACCAAGGGGTGGTCTACGTATAAGGGTTATGATGAGGTGGCGAAAGCTGACGCCAAGATGTTCCGTCGCGATGCCACCAAGATTTTGACGGTGGCCATTTCTCACGTGGAGTATGAGACCGAAAATCGGCACTATGCTCACGTAGACTGCCCCGGTCACCGTGACTACATCAAGAACATGATCACGGGCGCTGCGCAGATGGACGGTGCTATTCTGGTCGTTTCCGCTGTCGATGGCCCTATGCCGCAGACACGTGAGCACATCTTGCTGGCTCGTCAGGTTGAAGTCCCTGCCATCGTGGTTTTCCTGAATAAGGTTGACCTGATGGACGATCCTGAGCTGCTGGAACTGGTGGAGCTGGAGATCCGTGAGCTGTTGAGCTCCTACGAATTCCCCGGCGACGAGACCCCCATTGTGCGCGGTTCTGCGTTGGCGGCCTTGAACTGCAAGAGCGATGACCCTAACGACCCAGCCTATGCTTCGATCTGGGAGCTCATGCGCGTTGTGGATGAATACATCCCCACGCCGGAGCGCGAAGAGGACAAGCCCTTCTTCATGCCTATCGAGGACGTCTTCTCCATCAAGGGGCGTGGCACTGTGGTCACCGGCCGTGTCGAGCGGGGTGCGATCGTGCCCAATACTGAGGTTGAGCTGGTTGGCCTCTCCGAGAAGCCCCGCAAGACCGTGGTGACCTCTATGGAAATGTTCCACAAGATCCTGGACAAAGTGGTCGCGGGTGACAATGCCGGTCTGCTCCTGCGTGGTATTAACAAGGACGAGGTTGGCCGCGGTATCGTTGTGGCGAAGCCCGGCTCTATCCCCGCCAAGACGAAGTTCGAGGCCAAGGTCTACATTCTTCGTCGCGACGAGGGCGGACGGCATAAGCCATTCTTCACGGGATACAAGCCGCAGTTCTATATCCACACGATGGATATCACGGGGTCGGTGTCGCTGCCTGAGGGCGTTGAAATGGTGATGCCCGGCGACAGCACGCAGATGATGGTAGAGTTGATTGAGCCGGTGGCACTGGAGAACGGGTCCCGCTTCGCTATCCGCGAGGGTGGTCTGACCGTCGGCGCTGGTGTCATCACCAAAGTACTGTAGTCTGTTAACTTTCTAGATTAGGTGGTTTATGGCTAAACAACGCATTCGCATTCGGCTCAAGGGATATGATCATCGGATTCTAGATGAATCCGCAAGGCGTATTGTAGAAGCAGCAGAGCGGACCGGCTCACGGGTGGTGGGTCCGGTGCCTCTGCCGACGAAGACGGAACGCTTTACACTGCGGCGCTCTACGTTCATCGATAAGGATAGCCACGAGCACTTCGAAATTCGAACTCACAAGCGCTTGATCGACATCATGGAGCCGGATTCGAAGACGATTGATACGCTTATGCGGTTGAATATGCCTGCGGGCGTGGATATCGAGATCAAACTTTAATATCGCGTAGACCAAACACAGTTCTTTGACTTTACCTACCACCCTCCTGGTGCTTGTTCAGTACGCTAGGGCAGGATACCAGGAGGGTGATGTGGGCCAAAATCGGGATGATGCGACGTGCCTGGCGCTGGCAGTCCCAAGGAGGAATTATTGATGAGAGGCATTCTAGGTAAGAAAGTGGGAATGACCCAGGTAATTAAAGAAGATGGTCAGGTTGTGCCTGTCACCGTGCTTGAAGCTGGGCCTTGCTATGTGGTGCAGCTTCGGACGCCGGAGACCGATGGCTATAGCGCTGTGCAGCTAGGGTTTGAATCGGCAACCCCAAAGCACCTCACTAAAGGGCAGCAAGGGCACCTGCAGAAGAGCGGTATACCTTTGTTGCGTCACCTGCGCGAGTTCCGCATTCGTAAAGATGAAGCTTACGAAGTGGGACAGAAAATCATGGCTGATGTCTTTCAGCCTGGGGACCATGTCGATGTGGTGGGAACGTCCAAGGGACGTGGGTTTGCTGGTGTGGTAAAGCGTTACCACTTCGCTGGTGGCCCACATACTCATGGTCAATCCGACCGCGAGCGTTCGACAGGTGCTATCGGTCCTTGCGCAACCCCCGGTCGCGTCTGGAAAGGGCATCGCATGCCCGGCCACATGGGCGCGGAGCGTGTGACATCCCAGAATATTGAGGTTGTAGTGGTCGATCCTGAGCGCAACTTGTTGGCCGTCAGGGGGAGTGTTCCTGGGCCGAATGGGGGCTTCGTGGTGATTAAAGAGGCCCGTAAGCAGAAAGTTGCAAAGGGGGGAAAGTAAAGATGCGGGTTCCTGTTCTTAATATGCAGGGTGAAGCGGTCAGTGAAGTGGAGCTGCGCCCGGAAATCTTTGAAGCGGCAGTCAATGTGCCCCTGATGCATCAGGCGCTGGTGCGCCAACTGGCGAATGCGCGCTTGGGGACGCATAGCACCAAAACACGGAGTGAGAATAATCGCACGAAAGCGAAGTGGTTCCGCCAGAAAGGTACCGGGCGTGCACGGCATGGTAGTCGTAATGCCCCTATCTTTGTGGGCGGCGGCATTGCGCACGGGCCTAAACCCCGCAGCTATGAGAAGAAGATGCCGCGCAAGATGCGTCGGGCTGCTTTGCGTTCCGTGCTTTCGGTAAAAGCTTCAGCCTCACAGATTGTGGTGTTGGATGTGTTGCAGATGGCTGCTCCCAAGACGAAGGAAATGATGGGTGTTTTGCGGAATCTGGCCGTCGCGGATGCGAAGGTGTTGATCCTGCTGCCGGAGCGCAATGATGCCGTGGAAGCTTCGGTGCGCAATCTGCCCACAGTTCAGACTCTGCGTGCTCATTATTTGAACGTGCGGGATCTGTTGGGTGCTGATCACATCGTCATGCCCCTGGGGGCACTTGAGGTTGTGGAGTCTATCCTGGGGTGAGATGATGGATACTTATGAAGTGATCGTACGACCCTTAATGACAGAGAAGTCTGTCATTGACAGAGAGAGTGGCAAGTACGCCTTTATGGTAAACCGCCGCGCCAACAAGATTGAGATCAAGCGCGCGGTGGAGACGATCTACGGCGTAAATGTGACAGCGGTGAACGTGATGAACATGCCTGCTAAGGTCAATCGGACGCGCGGTCGGCATCTGCGCCTGCGGCATCCGGTGTGGAAGAAGGCAGTTATCACCGTAGCCCATGGTCAACGCATTGAGGCTTTGGAGGCATAGCGATGGGGATCAAGAAATATAAGCCTACGTCTCCCGGTCGGCGTTGGTTGGCCGGTTTGACCTTTGAAGAGATTACGAAAGATAAGCCGGAGAAGAGTCTGGTGCGCCCGGTACGCAAACAGGCCGGGCGGAACTCCTACGGACGTGTGACGGTTCGCCATCGCGGTGGTGGGCATGCACGTCAGTACCGGGTGATTGATTTCCGCCGTGATAAATTCAACATCCCGGCGCGGGTGGAAAGTATCGAGTACGATCCCAACCGCTCGGCGCGCATTGCGCTGCTGGTTTATGCCGATGGCGAGCGTCGCTATATCCTGGCTCCGCTGGGATTGAAGGTGAATGATTCCGTGCTCAGTAGTAAGCAGGGCATCGAAATCCGGGTTGGAAATACGACGGCGTTGGAGAATGTTCCCCTGGGCACGGTGGTGCACAATGTCGAGCTCTATCCCGGCCGCGGTGGCCAGTTGGTGCGGGCAGCAGGCGCTGCTGCGCAGGTGCTGGCAAAAGAGGGTGCCTACGTGACGTTGCGTATGCCCAGTACTGAAATGCGCCTGGTGCGCAAAGAATGTATGGCAACCATTGGTCAGGTAGGAAATATCGACCACACCAATGTCAAGCTGGGCAAGGCGGGCCGCAAACGCTGGCTGGGTTGGCGCCCTACTGTCCGTGGCTCTGCAATGAGTCCGCGTGATCATCCCCATGGTGGTGGTGAAGGCCGCTCCCCTGTCGGGATGCCCGGGCCTAAGTCCCCTTGGGGCTGGTATACACTGGGACGCAAGACGCGCAGCAATAAGAGCACGGATAAATACATCATCCGCCGACGCAAGTCTGGGCGTGGTTAAGTAGAGGGAGGTAAGCATGTCGCGTTCACTGAAGAAAGGGCCATTTGTCAGCCCTAAGTTACTCAAGAAGGTCGAAGAGCTGAACCGGGCCGGGACGAAGCGCGTGCTCCGTACCTGGTCGCGAGCCTCCGTTATCTTCCCGCAGATGGTGGGGCACACGATTGCAGTGCATGATGGGCGTCGGCACGTGCCTATCTACATCACCGAGAATATGGTGGGACATCGGTTGGGAGAATTTGCACCCACTCGGACCTTCCGTGGACACATCGCGTCGAGCGAGAAGAAGGGAAAGGTACGGTAGGAGGAATGGGGATGCCGGAGACAGTTAGGGCGCAGGCTAAACATATTCCCATGACCCCGTTGAAGGTGCGGCGGATTTTGGAGCCGCTGCGGGGCATGGAAGCTCAGCGAGCCTTGGTGATCTTGGGTGCACTGCCGCATGCGGCGGCTGTACCTGTGGCTAAGGTGTTGCGCTCCGCGATCGCTAACGCGGAGGAAAAGGGATTGGACGTCGATAATATGTACATCGCGCAGTTGACCGCCGATGAAGGAACTGGGGTGATGCCCGGCAGGGGTTGGCGAGCCCGCTGGGGAAGCCGGGGGCGCTATCGCCCTATTCGTAAGCGATCTTCCCACATCACTGTGGTTCTGGAAGAGCGGGTTGATTAAGAAGGAGGCGAATTTTGGGTCGTAAAGTTCATCCTTATGGTTTTCGACTAAAGATCATCCGAGACTGGAAGTCACGGTGGTATGCCGAAGGTCGCGTCTATGCGGACTTGCTGGCAGAGGATCGTAAGATTCGTGATCTGGTCTTTGCTGAAATGCGTAGCCATTCTAAAGATGGTCAGTCGGGTGTTTCGCGCGTGGAGATCGAACGTTTCCCGCCCAATCAGGTTTCGGTCATCATCTGGACTATGCGTCCGGGTGTGGTGATCGGGCGCAAGGGTGAGAATGTGAAAATCCTGCGCCAGCGCCTGGAAGAGCTGACCGGCGGCAAACGGGTGCATGTGGATGTGCAGGAAGTTGAAACTCCTGACATTGACGCCAAGCTGGTTGCGGAGAATATCGTTTCGCAGTTGGAACGCCGTATTTATCACAGCCGGGCGATGAAACGTGCCGTGCAGCAGGCCATGCGAGCCGGTGCTCAAGGGATCAAGGTTGAGTGTGCTGGCCGCCTGGGTGGAGCAGAGATGTCACGGCGTGAGTGGCTGCGTGATGGACGGGTTCCACTGCAAACGATGCGTGCTGACATCGACTACGCTCAGGAACAGGCGTTGACAACGTATGGGCGCATCGGCGTGAAGGTCTGGGTTTACAAAGGTGAAATCCTGGCGAAGCCTGTGCCCACAGTTGTGATCGCGGAAGACGCACCTCGCGAAGAGTTGCAGGATTAAGGGAGGAAGTTGCTATGTTGATGCCTAAGCGGGTTAAGTACCGCAAGCAACAGCGCGGGCGCATGACGGGGCGAGAGTGCCGGGGTGCTGAGGTGTCGTTCGGTGAATATGGTCTCCAGGCTCTGGAGCCTTGCTGGATTACTGCCCGCCAGATCGAGGCTGCACGGCGCGCCATTGTGCGGTTTATGAAGCGCCGTGGTAAGTATTGGATCCGGATTTTCCCTGATAAGCCCATTACGGCGAAGCCTGCTGAAACGCGTATGGGTAAGGGGAAGGGGGCTGTGTCGCAGTGGGTTGCTGTGGTACGCCCTGGTCGTTTGATGTTTGAGGTTGCAGGTGTGCCGGATGATGTGGCACGTGAGGCACTGCGTCTGGCTGCGTATAAGCTGCCGATTCAGACGCAGGTGATTGTGCGGCATGAGCCGGGTGAGCCAACAGGGGAGTAGCACATGTTAGCTAATAAACTGCGAGAACTAACTACCGATGAATTGCGGCTGCGTCTGCACCAGGCCCGGCAGGAGTTGTTCAACCTGCGGCAGCAGTGGTATGCGGGCAGCCTCGAGGATCCGAATGTCATGCGCGAGGCGCGGAAGGATATCGCGCGGATCTTGACATTGGTCCATGAACGTGACCTGGCGGTGGAGATGGGTGAAGGAGGAGGCGCGGCATGAAGGAGCGTCGTAAAGTTTTGATTGGTATTGTCACCAGCGAGAAGATGGAGAAGACGGTCGTCGTTCGCGTTGATCGTCGGTATCGTCACCCATTGTATGAGAAAGTCGTGAGCTCCTCAAAGAAATACCTGGTTCACGATGAAGAAAATACTGGCCATGTTGGCGATAAGGTACGCATCATTGAGTCGCGTCCCCTGAGCCGCCGTAAGCACTGGGTCCTGGCCGAAATTCTGGAACGGGCCGCGTAAGGAGAAGGGGACATGATTCAGACAGAAACGCGCTTAAAAGTCGCTGATAACACCGGCGCGCAGGAGATTCTCTGCATTCGTGTCTTGGGCGGATCACGGCGCCGGTATGGCTCTGTGGGCGATACGATTGTCGCCGCCGTCAAGGTCTCCAGCCCTACGGCAGCAGTGAAGAAGGGCGAAGTTGTGCGTGCGGTGATCGTTCGGGTGGCTAAAGAATATCGTCGACCAGACGGATCTTACATCCGCTTTGATGACAATGCGGCTGTGGTGTTGGATAGTAGCGGGGTGAACCCACGTGGAACTCGTATCTTTGGGCCAGTGGCGCGTGAACTTCGTGAAAAAGGGTTTATGAAAATTGTATCGCTCGCGCCGGAAGTTCTGTAGCCGGTAGCCAGGTGGTGGAAAATGAATCGGATTAGAAAAGGGGATACCGTTGAAGTTGTTGCTGGCGACGATCGTGGCGTTCGCAATACCGTCCTACGGGTTCTTCCTAAGGAAAGTCGTGTGGTGGTCTCTAAGGTCAATGTGATCACCAAGCACCAGCGCCCTGTGCGTGCTGGCCGCTCACAGGCTCAGATGGGACGGATTCAATTTGAGGCTCCGGTTCATATCTCTAATGTCATGTTAGTGTGCCCGCATTGCCATGCAGCGACTCGGGTAGGGTATCAGGTCTTGGACGATAGCCGCAAGGTCCGTGTCTGCCGCAAGTGTGGCGAGGCCATTGATTAGGGGGTGTGACGTATGCCAGAGTTGAAAGAACACTATAAGAACGAGATCGTACCGGTCTTATTGAAGGAATTTGGTTACACCAGTGTGATGCAAGTTCCACGTCTTCGCAAGATCGTGCTTAACATTGGGATGGGTGAAGCGATGGATAATCCCAAGGCACTTGAGTACGCTCTGCAGGATCTAACCATGATTACGGGACAGCATCCGGTGGTGACCAAAGCGCGTAAGTCGGTAGCGGCATTCAAGCTGCGCGAAGGCCGTGCTATCGGTTTGAAAGTCACCCTGCGCGGCTCGCGCATGTGGGCGTTCCTGGATCGGTTGATTAATATCGCGCTGCCCCGCACGCGCGATTTCCGTGGCGTGCCGGATAAACTGGACGGGCGCGGGAATTACACGCTGGGTATGCGCGAACAGTTGCTCTTCCCCGAGATTGAGTACGACAAGATCGATAAGATCCGGGGATTCGAGATGTGCATCAATACTACTGCTGATACGGATGAGGAAGCCCGACGTCTCCTGGAGTTACTGGGCATGCCTTTCCGGCACGCATAAGTGAGAGGAAGAGGTTATGGCAAAGACATCAATGGCGATTCGGGAAACCCGGCGTAAGTACACGGTGCGTGTGCACAATCGCTGTAGTCGGTGTGGCCGTCCGCATGGATACTATCGCCGATTTGGACTGTGCCGTATTTGCTTGCGTGAGCTGGCGCTTGAGGGGAAAATCCCCGGCATGGTTAAGTCGAGTTGGTAAGGGAGTTGTAAGAATGACAGACCCGATTGCTGATATGCTGACTCAGATTCGCAACGCCTTGATGGTGCGGCATGATTCTATTTCATTGCCCTCCTCGAAGATCAAGGTCGCTATCGCGAAGATTTTGAAGGAAGAAGGGTATATCGAGGGGTACGAGGTAATCGCCAACGACCTTCAGCCGACTTTGGCTATCCGCCTGAAGTACATCGGCCCCTTGAAAGACCAGCGCTCGGTGATTACCGGGCTGAAGCGGGTGAGCAAGCCCGGACGCCGCATCTACAAGCCCGTGGAGTCCATCCCCTGGGTGCGTAGTGGGTTGGGGATTGCGATCCTCTCCACGCCTAAGGGTGTCATCACGGGGCAGCAGGCGCGCCGTCTCAATGTCGGCGGTGAAATCATCTGCTATGTCTGGTAAAAGTTCCGTGTGTGAAGCTGTCTTACAGCGTGGTCCTATTTCAATGACCGCTGGCAGGGAGGTGAAGTGTGTCGCGTATAGGTAATTTGCCGATCCCGGTACCTGCCGGGACCGACGTGAAGATTGAAGGTAATTCGGTAACGGTGCGCGGACCCAAGGGCGAGCTTTCTCAGGCCTTTCATCCTGAGATGGCTATCGCTCTTGAGGACGGTGTTCTTCGGGTTCACCGTCCCAACGATGAACGGCAGTCGCGTGCTTTGCACGGATTGACCCGGGCGTTGTTGAACAACATGGTGGTTGGTGTGACCCAAGGGTACAGCAAATCCCTGGAAGTCCACGGCACGGGGTATCGGGCCGAGGTTCAGGGGGAGAAGCTGGTCATGAACCTGGGCTTCTCTCACCCGGTGGTCATCGATCCGCCTGCGGGCATCAAGTTCGAGGTCAACCCCCGTAATAATACCATTACGGTGATGGGCCCCGACAAGCAGATGGTAGGGCAGATTGCTGCGATCATCCACGACTGGCGTCCCGTTGAACCTTACCTGGGTAAGGGGATTCGTTACACGGGTGAGGTGGTCCGCCGCAAGGCTGGCAAGGCCGGCAAGGCCGGTAAGGGAAAGTAATTTCCCAGGCATTATAAGGTCTCTCGCGTGGAACTGAGGGTGAAAGGATAAAGATGAAACCGGAAGTTGATCGACGTATAGCCCGAGAGCGACGGCACGACCACGTTCGTAAGACCGTGGTTGGGACGTCAGAACGTCCACGCCTGAACGTTTTCCGGAGCTTGAATCATATTTATGCGCAGATTATTGATGATAGCGTAGGCCATACTCTGGCGTCAGCCTCTACGATTGATCAAGAGGTGCGCGACCAGGTTGCCGGAAAGAGCAAGACGGATCAGGCGGAAGTGATTGGCAAGGTGGTTGCTGAGCGGGCTCTGGCAAAGGGTGTCAAGATGGTTGTTTTTGACCGCGGTGGGTATAAGTATCATGGCCGCGTGAAAGCTTTGGCCGAAGCTGCCCGTAAAGCGGGCCTGGACTTCTAATCCGGCAGGAGGAAAAATGGAACGACGAAAGCGTCGTAGTGTAGAAGAAGAAATGGATGAGCGCGTTGTTGACATCACGCGTGTGGCTAAGGTGGTCAAAGGTGGCCGCACGTTCCACTTCCGTGTTGTTGCGGTAGTGGGGGACAATAACGGGAATGTAGGCGTTGGCATTGGCAAGGCCCCGCGGGTGCCTGAGGCCATTGGCAAAGCGACTGAGCGGGCGCGCCGCGCTATGGCCCCCGTTTCTTTGGAAGGTACGACTGTCCCGCATGAGGCCGTGGGGCGGTGCAGCGGGGCGACAGTCTTGCTGCGTCCTGCCGCACCCGGTACCGGCGTGATTGCGGGCGGTGCTGTGCGTGCTGTGTTGGAAGCCGTAGGGGTTCACGATATCCTTACCAAGTCCATGGGCAGCTCCACGCAGATCAATGTAGTTCAGGCCACCCTGGAGGCGCTGCATCAGATGCGCCAGGTCGAGGATGTGGCCCAGGATCGTGGCGTTCCGGAGGCCCATGTCATGCCCTTCTGGCGAAGGAGGGAAGCCTAATGGCCAAGGTGTTGCGGATTACGTTGGTGCGCAGTTCTATCGGGTATTCTATCCGGCAGAAGTGCACGGTTAAGGCACTGGGGCTGCGCAGGATGAATCAGGTGGTTGAGCGGCCTGATAATCCTGCCGTCCGGGGGATGATTGCCAAGGTCCCTCATCTGGTGCAAGTCGAAGAAGTCGAAGCCTAACAGGGGTTGGAGGTTACTGATGAAGTTACATGAACTGCGACCCGCGGATGGGTCGACGAAACGCAAGCGGCGCGTGGGGCGCGGTATTGCCGCCGGTCAGGGTAAAACGGCCGGTCGCGGTACTAAGGGCCAGAAAGCCCGCAGCCATGCGGGAATTGCCCCCTATTTCGAGGGTGGACAGCTCCCCTTGGTCCGCAAACTCCCTTTTGCCCGCGGTTATGGTTTCTTTAACCCCTGGAAGATGGAGTTCTCGCCGGTGAATCTGGATCAGCTCATTGAGCGCTTTGAGGCGGGGGATGTCGTCACACCGCAAACCCTTGCCGAAAAGGGGCTTATCAAACATGAGGACGATCTGGTCGTGGTGTTGGGACGGGGTGAGGTGGATCGCCCGTTGGCCGTGCAGGTACAGCGCGTTTCTGCAAGCGCGCAGTCCAAGATCGAGGCGGCCGGTGGGAAGGTTGAGCTCTTGCCCTGGGAGCGCGGCGGTCACCGCACGCGCTAATCCTGACACGTTGACGGAGGAGAATCATGATTGAAGCTCTGCGTAATGCCCTGAAATTGCCTGATCTGCGACGGCGACTGTTGTATACGGTCCTGATCCTGGTGGTCTTCCGCCTGGCTTCCAATATCCCGGTGCCAGGCGTTAACCAGGAGGCGTTGCAGGCGCTTCTTGCCGGAGGGTCCGCGACAGGCAAGTTCATCAATCTGCTGGATTTGCTCTCGGGCGGCGCGGTAGCTAACTTCTCTGTGTTGGCTGCGGGGGTTTCACCCTATGTGACCGCTTCGATTGTCATCCAGTTGCTGATCCCGATCTTCCCCAAGCTGGAGCAGATGCTCAAGGAAGAGGGGGAAGACGGTCAGCGCAAGATGAATCAGTGGACTTTCTATGCGACCGTGCCTCTGTCACTGCTGTACGCCTTTGGGCAGGCACGGCTCTTTGCTGCGGGTAGCGCATCGATTCTGCCGAGTTTTGGTTTTGGCGAAGGCCAGATTTTGCCCACCATCACCATCCTGATCACGATGATGGCCGGTACGATGTTTGCCGTCTGGCTGGGCGAACTGATCACCGAACAAGGGATCGGTAATGGCCTTTCATTGATCATCTTCGGCGGTATCGTGTCGCAGGTTCCATCTAATATCGCCGATATCTGGGCCAAGGATAAAGTGGGCGGGTTGATCGTTTTCCTGGTGATTACCGTCGTGACCATGCTCGTCATTGTCTTTGTGCAGGACGGCGAACGGCGCATCAAGGTGCAGTACGGCAAGCGTGTCCGCGGCATGAAGGTCTATGGCGGCGGCAGCACGTACATTCCCTTGAAGGTCAACGCGGCAGGGATGATTCCCTTGATCTTTGCGCAGTCGTTCCTGACCTTCCCGGCGATCATTGCCCAGTTCTTCCTGAACACGAACAACCCGACCATAACGAATATTGCGAATGCAACGATCAGCTTTTTCAGTGGGAGCATTCGGAATAGTGTCTGGTGGGTCGGTGCTCTGTACGTCGCGATGTACTTCTTGATCGTGGTGGGCTTCACCTACTTCTACACGGACGTGATGGTGCAGCAGCAGAACCTGCCGGAGATGCTGCAGCGTCAAGGTGGCTTTATCCCCGGTGTGCGCCCGGGCAAGAAGACTGAGGAATTCATCAACCACGTTTACCGCCGCATTACGCTGGTCGGGGCGCTGTTCCTCGGTGCCGTGGCGGTGCTGCCTTACATTACAGGGGCCTTCATGAAGGCGGATGTGATGTTGATTGGCAGTGCAGGTCTGTTGATTGTGGTCGGTACGGTAGTGGATACGATGCGGCAGTTAGAAGCGCAGCTTCTGATGCGGCATTATGAAGGGTTTTTGCAGTAAGAAAAATTTGGAGCGCGCTGGGCCGGGCCTGAGATCCGTAAGGTAATCGATTTGCAAAAGCAGGGAAATATTGTATCATTGCTTTTCGGTTTGTGCTGCCCGGCATGATGTGCGAGGAGGCTGAAATTATGAAGGTGTCACCATCTGTGAAACGACGTTGTCCGAAGTGTAAGATCATTCGGCGGCGTGGGGTTGTGCGGGTGATCTGTGAGAATCCCAAGCACAAGCAGCGGCAGGGGTAAGGCCTGATAGGGCCACCTTATACTGCGAATTGACGAGAGCTGGAGGAAAGGTATGGCACGTATTGCAGGCGTAGACCTGCCCCGAAGTAAGCGCGTAGAGATCGGGCTAACCTATATCTACGGTATTGGTCGGGCGGCAAGTAACGAGATTTTGAGGAAGACGGGGGTGAACCCCGGCACGCGTATCACGGATCTGACCGATGAAGAACTCGCGCTGCTGCGTGATGCTGTCTCGGATGGTTACGTGGTTGAAGGCGATCTGCGGCGCGAAGTGCAGATGAATATCAAGCGTCTTATTGAGATCGGTTCTTATCGCGGCTTGCGTCATCGCCGCAATTTGCCTGCGCGCGGCCAGCGCACGCGCACCAACGCCCGCACGAATCGTGGCCCACGGAAGACCGTACCCGGTCGCGGCCGACGGCGTGGGTCCAAGAAGAAGTAACAGTGACCAGAAGGGCTGGTTGATCATCTCAATGAAAGTGTGGGTGTTTAGGAGGGTTTATGGCTAATCGTTCATCAACGTCAACAGCGGGGCGACGCGCTAAAACTGCTGTGCGTCGTGTGAAGCGTAATCTGCCTCGGGGGCGTGTGTATGTGCATACCACGTTCAATAATACGATCGTCTCTGTGACGGACTCCGAGGGAAATGTCGTGCGTTGGGCTAGTGCGGGGGCGTCCGGATTCAAGGGGACGCGTAAGAGCACGCCGTTTGCAGCGCGAGTGGCCGCAGAAAAGGCCATTCAGGATGCAATGACCAACGACGGAATGCGGGAAGTGGATGTGTTTGTGAAGGGCGCGGGGCCCGGGCGTGAGGCGGCATTGCGTGCAATTGCCTCCGTTGGCATGCGGGTGCGTTCTATTGTGGATACGACACCTATCCCCCATAATGGGTGCCGGCCACCCAAAAAACGGCGGATTTAATTCGGATGAGGGAGGGAGTATGGCCAGGTATGTAGGGCCTTCGTGCAAGCTTTGCCGTCGTGAAGGACTGAAACTTTATCTCAAGGGTGAGAAGTGCTATTCCGAGAAATGCCCATTTGAGCATCGTGCATATCCACCCGGACAGCATGGGAAGACAGCTTCTTTCCGTGGTCGTAGGGCTTCGAACTACTTAGTGCAGTTGCGTGAGAAGCAGAAGGTGCGCCGTATTTACGGTGTGTTGGAGCGTCAGTTCCGTCGTTATTTCCGTGAGGCGGAGCGCCGCTCCGGTCTGACCGGTGAGAATTTGCTGGTTGCGCTGGAGAGCCGCCTGGATAACGTGGTTTATCGCCTGGGGTTCGCCGATTCTCGGCCGCAGGCACGGCAGTTGGTTGAACATGGTCATTTTGTGGTTAATGAACGCAAGGCGACGATCCCTTCGATCGCGGTTCGACCGGGGGATGTTATCAGTGTGCGTCTGGAGAGCCGGCGCACTCAATACTTCAAAGACCGCAAGGACCTGTTAGGGAAACGCACTGTGCCATCCTGGTTGGAGTTCAATGAAGAGAATTTGGCGGCGCGTGTGGTAACGCTCCCGAATCGCCAGGAAATTGATGTGCCGATTCAGGAACAGTTAATTGTTGAGTTCTACTCACGTTAAGCAGACAGGGGGTCGCTTTGCTAGTAGCACCAGTTCTGCCAAAAGTAGAAGTCGATGTTAATACCCAACTCTACGGGCGTTATATCATCAGCCCGTTGGAGGGTGGGTATGGTGTAACCTTGGGGAATGCCCTACGGCGGGTGTTGCTGTCCTCAATGGAAGGTGCCGCGATTACCGCGATGCGGATCACGGATGTCTCCCATGAGTTCACCGCCATCCCCGGTGTCCGTGAAGACGTTATCCAGTTGATGCTGCGGCTGAAGCAGATACGTCTTTTCATGGAAGGGGAGGGCCCCCAGTATCTGACCTTGCGTGTCGAAGGGGAAGGGATGGTCACCGCGGGTGATATCATCGCGCCCCCGGAGATCGAAGTCGTCAACCCGGACCTGTATCTTTTCACGGTCGACGATAACGAGGTCCGTCTGGATTTCGAGTTTACTGTTGAAAAAGGACGTGGGTATGCACCGTCAGATGCACGGGGTCGTATGCCGATCGGGCTTTTGCCTGTGGATGCGATCTTCAGCCCCATCCGGCGTGCTATTTTCCATGTAGACCAGGCGCGTGTGGGTCAGTTGACCGACTACGACCGGCTGATCATGGAAATCTGGACGGATGGACGCATTGCACCTTTGGATGCGCTGAAGGAATCTGCCCGTGTTCTGGTGACTCACCTGCGTCTGATTGCTGGTGCAGAGGTGGAACCGGAGGTTGAGTCTCCTATCCTGGAAGTGGGGGAGAGTGAGATTCCACACCGTGCTTATACCGTTCCTATCGAGGACCTTGGGTTAGGCGTGCGGGTTTACAATGCGCTCAAGCGCACCGGCATCTCTAATGTTGGGGAAGTCATGGAAATGATGCAGCGGGGAAGAGATGCGATGCTCTCTATCCGCAATTTCGGTGAGAAGTCGTTGGACGAGCTTGATGAACAGTTGCGGGCCAAAGGCTTCGGGTTTACGGTAGGCAGCAGTATGCCTCCCGTTGAAGAAGAAGCTTGAGCCTAAGATAGGAGGTTATGGGAATGCGGCATCGTGTCGCTGGTAAGAAATTAAATCGCTCTGCGAGCCACCGGACAGCGCTGCGTCGCAACCTGGTCACGGATCTGCTGCGTTACAATCGGATTCAGACCACGCGTGCGAAGGCTGAGGCGATCCAGGGGCAGGCAGAGAAGACCATTACGTTGGCGAAACTGGGCCTGGTAGCTGAGAAAGTTGATCCGGCTAAGGGTGTTCATGCCCGTCGTTTAGCGGCTGCTCGTTTGAATGATCCTAAAGTGGTCCAGAAGTTGTTTGATGAAATCGCACCGCGTTATGCGGAGCGCCCGGGTGGGTATACTCGGATGCTTAAGTTGGGGCTTCGCAAAGGCGATGCTGCCCCAATGGTACTTTTAGAACTGGTAGATTAGCGGAGATCAGCCGGTGCGGGTGAGGGCCGTCGTAGCGTACGACGGAACGGGGTACGGTGGGTTTCAACGCCAGAAGAACGCGATCAGCATCCAGGAAGAGCTGGAGCGGGTTCTGGTACAGTTGACCGGAGCCCCAACCCGCGTCCTGGCGGCTGGGCGCACGGATGCCGGAGTTCATGCTGCGGGGCAGGTCATTGCTTTTGATACGGCCTGGCGGCACACTCTTGCGGATCTTCAGCGGGGCATGAATGCTCTGCTGCCGGAACAGATTGCGGTTCTGGAGATCGCAGAGACAGCGGCAGACTTTCACCCACGCTATGCTGCGGTGGAGCGGATTTATCGTTATACGATCTATCGCGCTCCGGTGCGCAGCCCGTTGGTGAGCCGCACCAGCTTGCATGTGGGGCGCCCTCTGGCGGTGAATGCCATGCAGAGGGCTGCGCAGGCACTGGTGGGACGGCATGATTTTTCTGCGTTTGGTTCGCCTCCTGGAAGGGGAACCGCTGTCCGCGATGTCTTTTCCGCCCACTGGCGTGAAGAAGGCTGTTGGCTCTCTTTCGAGATTGCGGCCAATGCTTTCCTCTACCGGATGGTGCGGATGGTGGTGGGAACGCTGCTGCGGGTGGGAGAAGGTGCTTTGACCCCCGAGGCATTTGCGGAGATTTTGGAGACGCGTGATCGGCGTCGCGCAGGACCGGCGGTGGCAGCTAAAGGGTTGACCCTTGAAGCGGTCATTTACGAGGAGAGAGGTCGCTTCAAGCCGGAATCCGAATCGGTACAGGACTCATTTTTCTTAGGGGAGTGAGGATAAAGTGAAGGACGCAAAAATGCATAGGACGTATATGGCGAAGCCTGATAGCGTCCAGCGAAATTGGTACGTGGTGGATGCCACAGACAAGACTCTGGGGCGCATGGCTACGGAGATTGCCCATATTTTACGGGGAAAAAACAAGCCGGAATACACCCCGCATATCGACGTCGGTGACTTTGTCATCGTTGTCAATGCGGATAAGGTAAAAGTGACGGGTCGCAAGCTCGACCAGAAGTACTATTACCGGTATTCTGGATATCCCGGTGGGATGAAATCGGTCACGTTGCGCCGGCAACTGGAGATCCACCCGGATCGGGTCATCAATGCTGCTGTGAAGGGTATGCTGCCCCGTGGACCGCTGGGCCGACAGATGTTCAGGAAACTGAAGGTCTATGCTGGGCCGGAGCATCCACATCAGGCACAACAGCCCGAGCCGCTGGAGCTATAGGAGGTAGAGGATGGAAGGTGAGTATTTCGAGGGCGTAGGACGCAGGAAGCGCGCTGTGGCACGGGTTCGTATCTATCCCGGCGGCAGCGGCAAAATGATGGTCAATGAGCAGCCGTATAATGAATACTTTGGTCGCCCGGTGGATTGGGGATGCTTCGTGCAGCCCTTTGCCGTCACGGAGACCGAGGGAAAGTTTGATGTGACGGTCAAGGTCGTCGGCGGTGGCATCACCGGTCAGGCCGAGGCTGTGCGCATGGGCATGGCACGGGCGTTGATCAAACACACCCCTGAATATCATGCCGAGCTGCGCAAGGCGGGGTTCTTGAGCCGCGATCCCCGCGAGAAGGAACGCAAAAAGCCGGGTCTGCGACGCGCACGCAAGGCCACACAGTACACGAAGCGTTAGTCTTTTCGGGTACTGCGCTATAAGCAGAGTGCAGGTAGGCGACATCGCTCGCCTACCTGTTTGTTGTTTTTGAGGTGAGGAGCTCTATGGCACAGTTGACGATTGTAGGATTAGGCCCGGGATCTCTGTCGCAGCTCACACAGGAGGCCTGGACGGTGCTCACGCAGGCCGGAGAGGTGTGGTGCCGTACACTGCATCACCCGGTGATCTCCGAGCTGCCCACGGGACCGGCGTTACACTCCTTTGATTTCCTTTACGAGAAGGCGGAGACGTTCGAGGAGGTCTACGCCGCGATTGTCGTGCACGTCCTGGAACTGGCGCGACGGGAGGAGGGCGTTATCTACGCTGTCCCCGGTCATCCGCTGGTTGGAGAGGCCGCGGTTCCGCGCCTGCTGGCTGCGGCACGGGAGGCCGGGCTGCCTGTGCGGGTGGTGCACGGCCTGAGCTTTATCGAGCCGCTGCTGACGGCACTGGAGGTCGATGCGCTGGACGGGGTGCAGATTGCGGACGCGCTGGACGTGACGGCGCTGCATCACCCCCCTTTCAACCCCGATCTCCCGCTGCTGTTGGGACAGGTCTACAGCCGCGCGGTGGCCTCCGATCTCAAGCTCGTCCTGATGAACCAGTACCCTGACGAGCACCGGGTCGCCTTGGTGCGTGCTGCCGGAACTCCGCAGGAGCAGGTTCTGTGGCTGCCCCTGTTCGAGATCGATCGCCACCCCGCGGATCCGCTGACCTCCCTTTACGTCCCGGCACTGCCGTCGGTGAGCGGCTTCGAGGGGTTTCAGGAGACGATTGCGCACCTGCGCGCTCCCGAAGGATGCCCCTGGGATCGCAAGCAGACCCACACGAGCCTGCGCAACAACCTGCTGGAAGAGGCTTATGAGGTGCTGGCGGCGCTGGATGCTGAGGATGTCGACGCGCTGCGTGAGGAGCTGGGAGACCTGCTGCTGCAGATCGTCCTGCACGCTCAGATTGCCACTGAGGGCGGGGAGTTCCAGATGGCCGATGTCGTTTCTGGCATCGATGCCAAGATCAAGCATCGGCACCCGCACGTATGGGGAGGACTGAAGGTTTCCGACTCCGAGGAGGTCTCGACGAACTGGGAAGCGATCAAACGCGAGGAACGTGTGGCCAATGGACAGGCCGAACGCTCCTTACTGGACGGTGTTCCCAAGACGCTTCCCGCATTGGCACAGGCCTCTGCTTATGCCAGCCGTGTGAAACGGGTGGGTTTCGACTGGCCCTCGATCGCTGGCGTGGTGGACAAGGTGCAAGAGGAGTTCGCCGAGCTGCAAGCTGCGGAGAGCGCCGCCGAGCGTTCCGCCGAGGTGGGAGATGTGCTCTTTGCGGTGGCGAATTGGGCGCGCTGGCTGGAGATCGATCCGGAGACTGCGCTGCGTGAGGCCAACGCCCGCTTCGCCCGCCGGTTCCATCACATTGAGATGGCAGCCCTGCAACGCGGGGTCGCGCTGCAGACGCTGGGGCCGGAGGAGATGGATCGCCTTTGGGAAGAGGCTAAAGCAAAAGAAGACCCTAAAGGAAGATAATTCCTTTAGGGTCTCGATGGTTACAGGGCGCTTTCGATCTTCTGTTTCAAGGTCGCCTTCGGAAAATTGCCGACGATTTGTGCCACGGGCTGACCGTCTTTGAAGAGGATAAGCGTGGGGATATTCATCACACCATACTGCCTGTGGATCAGCGGGACTTCCTGGATGTTGAGCTTGACGACCTCGATCCGGCCGCTCATTTCAGCCGCCAGCTCTTCGAGCGTCGGGGCCAACGCCTTGCAGGGTGGGCACCAGGGAGCCCAAAAATCTACCAGCACAGGCGAGGTTGCCTTGAGTACTTCGTCCTCGAAGTTGCCAGCATCCACCGATTTTAAGTTTGCCATCTCTGCCATACCCTCGCTTTCTTATAATACTTGAATTATCGCATGGGGAAGGGAGTTGTCAAGAACCTTTCGCTACTTGTTTTATATTGTAGATGTGCTATGATAATTCTCATTAGGGCGTGGCCCGGTTGCATTTTGTATTTTGTCGTGCTATAATAATCGTGTTGCGCTCTTACGTGCACGCCTATGAACAATAACGAATATACTGAGCAAGAATCAGGTGTACAGGGGCTCGAGGGGGCGTTTGCCGGCTCGTTTGGGCATGCCTTGGCCAAAATACTGGCATGGGCCTGGCGATTCTGTGCGGATCGTCAGGCTGTCGCGTCTCTCTTGGGCCGTTACAGCGCTCATTTGGGAGTCCTCCTTTTAGTTTTCTTCTTCCTCCTCTTTAGCCGCGCGACCTTTGCCCAGATCGGCAAAGCAAACACTCCCCCCACGGATGGCCAGGTCGTGGCCGAACCTCTTGCCACGCCCACGCTGGAAGGGCGCGGCGGCGTTCGCGCCTGGTACAGTTCTGCTGCCGAGGCGGGAATCGCACGTCAGGTGCTGCCCCATACGATGGTGCCCGATCGGGAACGGCTGGAGGTGATTACCTATACCCTTCAACCGGGCGATACCATTTTTGGAGTTGCCGAGTATTTCGGCCTTTCCCCTTATACCGTCGTCTGGTCCAATATGGAGATCCTGCAGGGCGCACCCTGGTTGGTGCAGCCCGGCCTTACGCTTTACATCCCCCCTGTGGATGGTGCTTACCATACGGTCGCTGCCGACGAATCGGTGGAGAGCATTGCCGAAACCTACGAAGTGGATCCGGTCGTGCTCTATAACATGTGGAATGATCTTGCAGACGGGCAGCCGCTGCGGGAAGGCCAGCTTCTTGTGGTCCCCGGCGCGGTGGGCGAGGATTTCGATTGGGAAGCGCCGGCAGTAGCCTACGGCGTCTCCTCGGCCTCGTACAGTTCGGGCTTCTGCGGGGATATCAATGTCACCGGCCCCGGTGCGAATGGCTGGTTCGGTCTGCCCACAGGATCCTATGCCGTCTCCGGCTGGTATTTTGGAGACTCGCGCAACCCCAGCCATATCGGACTGGATTATCGGTGCCGCCTGGGCGATGCCATCTACGCCTCGGATAACGGGGTAGTGGTCTTTGCCGGGTGGAGCGGCGGGTATGGTAACCTGGTCAAGGTGGATCACGGCAACGGATTCGTCACCTATTACGCGCACCTCGATTCCATTTGGGTGGGCTGTGGCGAGGCGGTCTATCAAGGAAGTGTGGTGGGGCCTTGCGGTACGACGGGCTGGTCGACGGGACCGCACCTCCACTACGAGATTCGTAAAAACGGCGTCCCACAAGATCCGCAGCTTTATGAGCCCTGATGTCAATTCCTGAATTTGATGTGCCACACAGCGAGCGTTCGTGGCGTGGGGGATTTTTAACTCACGCCATTGCCGTTTGCACCGTGACGGTCTGGGGCTGGAACGGCGACCGCATCGGGCAGCGGCCCCTGCGAGCGCGGCTTAGCTCACACGTGGCCCTGATCCTGATCATGGGGGCGCTGGTGGGGCTGGGGAGCTTGCGGTGGCTCACGACGCCACGGGGTGTGGCTTCCGAAGCTGCTGTTGGGGACGAGGTCCTGGCCCCCATGGTCGGTGGCCAGCAAGTCACTGCGGCGCTGGCGACCGGTGGTGCACGGGCTTACCATCGTGATCTTTCGCAGAACTCCATTGCCCGGCGTGCTAACCCCCACACGGCTATTCCCAATCGCCCGCGTCTGGAGATCATTACCTACGTGGTGCAGCCGGGGGACACCGCAGAGTCCATCGCTGCCTACTTTGGCCTGCAGCCCACGACGATTCTATGGTCCAACCCCGCGCTGGAGAAGGCCCCTGACCTGTTGAAGGTAGGCCAGGAGCTGACGATTTTGCCGCTGGATGGCGTCTACCATACCGTGGAGGCCGGAGACACCTTAGAGAGCATAGCGGAGGAGTACGAAGCCTCTGTCGCCGATATCGTGAACTGCTCTTTCAACACACTGCCGCCCGGCCGGTCGCTGTTGGAAGGAATGAAGCTGATCGTCCCCGGCGGTACGAAGCCCTATGAGCTGCGCGAGGTCACCACCTATGTTGGCCCGGTGCCGGACGACGTTGTCGGATCCGGACTCTTCTACTGGCCGGCTTCTGGATCTATCAGCCAGGGGTATTGGTACGGACACCGCGCGGTGGACATTGCCAATGCAATAGGCGCGGCGATTGTGGCCTCCGACTCCGGGTACGTGAGCTTCGCCGGATGGACGGATATCGGCTATGGCTACCTGATCGTGGTCGATCACGCGAATGGCTATCAGACCTATTATGCCCATCTGGACAACATCTATGTGGTCGAGGGGCAGGCGGTGGACCCCGGACAGGTCATCGGTGCGATGGGGAGCACCGGCAATTCCACCGGCCCGCACTTGCACTTTGAGGTGCGCTACGGTGGGTATCCGACGAACCCCCTGGTCTATCTGCCGTAAAGTTCTTGCACGACGTTGAAAACGGGCCGCTGAGGCCCGTTTTTTGTGATGCGGGATACGGGCGTCAAAACGTCAAAATGTCAGGCGTCAATGCTTGCTAAAGGAAGAATGTGTATGGAGATAACGGTTGAGAAGGCGCGGGAGCTGTACGGTGAGGCGGACAGCGTGCATGATTTCGATCACATTTTGCGCGTGCTGCGGCTGGCCGAACGCATTGGTCAGGCGGAGGGTGCGGAGCTGAGTGTGGTGCGCACGGCGGCGCTGCTGCACGATTGGGGGCGCGCCGAGGCCGTCGCCCACGATCTGGATCACGCGGCGGTGGCCGCAGCGCGGGCGGAGGCCTTCCTCCGGGGTGAGGACCCTGCCTGGGTAGCCGCGGTGGTGCACGCGATCGCCGCCCACCGTTTCCGCACCGATCCGCCCCCGGCTTCGCTGGAGGCGCGGGTGCTTTTCGATGCCGACAAGTTGGATGCTATCGGGGCCATCGGCATTGCGCGTGCCTTTGCCTACGGCGGCGCGCACAACCAGCGGCTCTGGGCCCCGTTGGACTCGATCGATCTGGCACGCTGGGAGGCTGAAGGGGATGATCCTCTGCTGCACACCCCCGTCCATGAGTTCGTGGTGAAGCTCTCGCGGCTCAAGGAACGGCTCTATACCCCTACCGGCCGCGCGATTGCCGAGGAGCGCCATCGCTATATGGAGGCGTTTTACCGGCGGCTGGATGCGGAGGTGGAGGGGGAAGCGTAAAACGTGAAACGTGAGGGCGTCAAACGTCAAAACGTCAAACGTCAAACGTCAGGTGTAGTTTTTTCCCGTGTGTTTCGTGGTTAACTTCGTGCCAGAATGCGGTGGGCCAGGAGGGTGAGCCAGGGGGAGGGGGCACGTTTCTGGCCGAAGTCCCAGCCTTTCCAGGCCATCCAGATGGATTCGGGGGTGAAGCAGCCTTCCGCATCCGCCTTCTGCTGCAGGATCGCTGTCAGCTCTGCCAGGCGCGGGTCTTCCCGCAGCCAGGGGAACTGCGTGAGCACCTCCAGCACGTGCAGGAGATCGTACCAGATCAGTGGCGCTTTGAGCTTGCCGAAGTCACTCCCCATCCCGAAGAGATAGGGCCGCACCGTCTCGCGCTGCTCCCAGAGGGTGAACAGCGCTGCCACCCCCGCATGGGCGGCCGGGCCATCACGCAAGTCGGGGAACTGCGCCAGCGCCTTCAACGTCACCAATGTCGCGTAAGGGCAGGGATCGCTGCGGCGGCCCGGCCCGTGGAACTTCGTTGTGCCGGAGGCCGCACAGGGCCAGCCGTTCTCCCGGATCAGCCCTGCCAGATAGCTGGCCGCGCATTGGAGGCGGGGATCTTCGGCCAACCCGAGGCGGGCCAGCGCGTAGAGGAGCGACGGTGCATCGCACAGCATCCAGCTCCAACTGTCCTCGCCCGTCCCGCCGAAGGCCTTGGGGGTGTTGATCAGGAGCTGGAAGGGACCTTCCGGCGACGGATGCTCCAGAATGGCTTCCACGATAGGGCCCATGCCGGGATCGGCGGCGGTGAGCCCTACATCGGCCAGAAAGACCAGCTTGTGCAGGGGATGCGTGGCGTCTTTGTGGTTCTTCATCACGGCCCCAGGCCATGCCTGCAGTTCGTCGATCAGCGCGCGGATCTGCGGATCGCTGCACAGTCTCTCTCTTGCGCTGCGGACCTCCGGGCTTCCTTCCTCCTGCTGTAGCAGATCGCGCCGCACACGATACTCCATCCATGATGCCCCCTCTTGCAGCAACCACCCTATCGGCATAGCCATGTTTTCCCCTTAGGTCCTCTGACGTTTGTCGTTTGACGTATGACGTTTCCACGCTTCACGTTTTACGGTACCGGCAGCGTGAACCAGAAGCTGCTTCCCATCCCCGGTGCGCTTTCTACCCCGACCTTGCCGCCCAGCCGCGTCACGATCCGCTGCACGATCGAGAGCCCCAGGCCGTGTCCCTCGGCCTCCGTCGTGTACAGCCGGGTGAACGGCGTGAAAAGCTGCGCCTGCTGTTCCGGCGTCAACCCGGTGCCGTTGTCCTTGACCCAAAAGCGGACGGATGAATCGTTGGGGGGCGCATCGAACCCCAGCTCCACGCGCGGCGGAATGCCTTTCTCCGGATCGCCGCCGTACTTGAGCGCATTGCTGATGTAGTTGACCCAGACTTCCTCCACCCACGGCGCGTGGCCGACGGTGGTGGGCCAGTCGGATGCGGTGACTATGATCACGTTCGGCTCGGCGAGACGATTGGCAAACCGTCCTAATGCCTCGGAGGCAAGCGCCCCCATATCCAGCGGGCCGACCTCGACCTCCGCCATCTGGCGCACGCTGGCGAGGAGCAGCAGCTCCTGGATGATGTCCCACATCTTATAGCCGGTCGCCGTGATCCGGTGCAGGTTGTCCGTCACCTGAGCCGGCTCCATCCGCTGCATCCGCGTCTCCAGCAGTGTGCTGAAGCCGATCAGCACGCTCAGCGGGTTCTTGAGGTCGTGCGCGACCGTGTGCGCAAAGGCGTCCAACTCCGCATTGCTGGTCTCCAGCTCCTGCGTGTAATGGCGCAGCGCCTCCTCGGCCTGCCGGCGGGCGGTGATGTCGCGCAGGACCATCAGCCGGCCGCTCAGATGCTGCTGGCGGTCGTGGAGCGGGGAGATGCGCAGATCGAGGGTTTGGCTTTCCCCTTCATCCCCCGGCAGCGTGATCTCGGTCTGTTCCTGCCAGATGTTCTGATAGCGTGTTCCCAGCTCCGACCAGGGGGAGGGGACCTGATCGAGGGGGCGACCGATCACCTGGCCCGGCTCGCGGCCCAGCCACTGCGCCGCCGCGGGGTTGATGTCCACGATGCGATCGTGGGTGTCCAGGACCAGCACGCCATCGGTCATGTTCTCCACGACGGCATCGCGCGCGACCGGTACCAGGTCGAACATCTGGAAGCGGAAGATCCCCCAGACCATCAGCAGGCCGGACAGGGCAAAGCCGATGGGGGTGGTGTCGATACTGGCCGTCCAGCCTGCCAGGTAGACAGCGTTTCCGATCCAGGGGATGATGGCCCCAGCGATCAGCGCGGCGGCCTGGGAGCGGTAGAGCGTCGCCGAGCCCAGCGCGATCCTGAGCAGCCCCCACGTTCCGGCGACCATCATGCCATAGGCATAGATCAGATTCGGCAGGAACAGGACGCCGTGGGTATAGGTCAGCATCGCCCCCGGCTCGTCGGAGACCGGCGTGATGGTCGGCCAGTAAAGCCAGTGGAGCTCGTTGGTCCAGGCCAGCACGAGAGTGACCACCGGGATGATCCACACGAGCACCCTGCGGCGGGGGGTGAGCCAGGCCTCGCGCTGCGTATAGGCGAGGACGAACAGGAACCACAGCGGCGGGACGCTGACGACCGCCGGGTAGCTGATCTTGGAGCAGAGAATCCGCGTGGGGATGTGCACCAGGGAGTATTCGATGGCATTGAGGAGTGCCCAGAAGGCTACGGCCGCCATCAGCCCGGCGAAATAAATCCCCCCCGGGACGGTGCGCCGCCGCCAGACGTAGGCGCTCACCCACCCGGCAACGGCGGCCGCGAGCAGCATGATCAGGACATAGGGTAGATACAGGAACGCCATTGTATCTCCTTGCAGTATGACGGGAAGATTTCCTATAAGTTTACTACAAGAGTATGAAAGGGGGAAGCGGGATCCGTAAAACGTGAAACGTGATGCGTGAGGAGCCGGGTGTAGGATAATCCGCCGGATTGTTCATGCTGGGATCGCGGGCTTCCAGCCCGCCTCCGCTGCTGATGAGAGGCAAGCAGCTTTTGCTTCCCGACGTGCATGTGTAGGACAATCCGCCGGATTGTCCGCGCTGGCGGTGAGCCGACCACGAATAAGAGCGGGAATCCAGGAGAAAACCACGGAACACACGGAATACACGGAAGGGAGGGAGCCACGAAAAAGGCTCCCTCCTTTGTAGGACAATCCGGCGGATTGTCCACGCTGGTACCGCGGGCTTCCAGACCGCATCCGCCGCTGCTACTCCACCGGCCAGCCGCCATGCTCTTCGATCGCGGCGTCGATTTCCCCCATCAGCCGCAGCGTCTCCCGGAGGGCGACGACGACGCGCTGGTAGTGCGTCAGCTCATCGTAGGTGAGCGCCCGCTCGCGGCGGTCCTTGAGCCATTTGACGAGCACCTGATAGCCGCCGATCTGGAACTCCCACACCTCCGGGGGCACGCCTGCGACGTACTGCC
>JAVEWB010000143.1:0-6172 GCA_034004765.1 Anaerolineae bacterium | reverse complement strand
AGTCCGTCGGCAATGGTTTTCGCATTCGTCGGCGGGTAGATGCGGCCATCGCGGAAAGAGCGATAGGCGTCGTCCACGGCCTCAGGCTCGGCAGCCATCGTGCGCGTACCAACACCCCGTCCGGCCACCGCCAGTGCCGTCCCCGCCAACAGCCCCCCGCCCCCGACCGGCGTGATCACGATATCGAGGTCGGGCACCTCCTCCAAGAACTCCAACGCCGCCGTCCCCTGCCCGGCAATCACCCGCGGATCATTCGAGGGATGCACGAAAGTTGCACCGGTTTCCGCGAGCGTCTGTTCGAGCATCGTCTCTCGATCCAACGGATTCGACCCGCTCGTCACGATCCGCGCGCCGTACCCTGCCACCGCCGCCCGTTTGACCGCGGGGGCATTTTCGGGCATCACCACGATGGCCGGGATCCCGCGCAGCCCGGCGGCGTAAGCCAGCGCCGCGCCGTGATTCCCTGAGGAGTGCGTGATCACACCGTGATGGGCTTCCGCTGCGGAGAGGGAGAAGACGGCGTTGCAGGCCCCCCGCGCTTTGAACGCCCCCACCTTCTGAAAGTTCTCACACTTGAAGAACAACGTCGCGCCGGTCATGACGTTCAGGGTCGTGTTCGTCAACACCGGCGTGCGATAGACATAGGATTTAATGCGTCGAGATGCTTCCAATACATCCTTAAAAGTCGGTATCGCTGTCATTCCCTCGCTCCCATAAACATTGGACCGCGGGCATCTTGCCCGCTCCCTGCCTTCATTGTAACCGCGAATGCACAATCTTGCAAAAAGCACCCTATAAAGCAATTGCATCTTATCTCACCCCATCCTAACTCCCTCTTACTATTGACAAAATGACAATAGACGGTATACTGCAAGTGGAGGTAAGCAATGCATAATCGCGGCAAACATTGTGGTGGACATGGCTGCTCCCGACGGATGGGACAGTTTCTTGATCCGGTGCTGCTGCTCCTGTTGAAGGAAGTGCCCACCCATGGCTACACGCTGCTCGGACGGATGGCCGATTTCGGGCTAGATTTTCTTAACCCGACCGTCATTTACCGTGCGCTGCGGGAGATGGAGGAAAACGGCTGGGTGACTTCCACCTGGAACGAAGATGAAACCCAGGGCCCGCCCCGCCGCGTCTACGCACTCACACCCTTCGGGGAAGAGGTACTGGAATGCTGCACCCAACAGATCCGGGCTATACAAGGCATCATCCAGCACTTCCTGGAAATGTCTGCCACGCTCCCCTCCGGCACCAAGCAGTCGCATATTATAAACGAATCACAATAATGGAGGAAATTCCAATGCGTATCGTTATTCCTGCCAATGGCACCAACCTAGATGCACCCATCAGCCCTGTTTTCGGGCGATGTCCCACGTTCATATTCGTGGACACCGATACCATGGCCTTCGAGGCCGTGCCTAATCCGGCCATCAATGCCCCGGGCGGGGCAGGGACGCAAGCAGCGCCGATGGTCGTCCAACATGGCGCACAGGCGATCCTGAGCAACCCCCTGGGCCCCAATGCGCTCCGCGTGGTTCAGGCCGCAGGCATTCCCATCTATGAGGTAAAGGGCGCGACCGTGCGCCAGGCTGTCTCAGCTTTCATCGCCGGGGAAGCTACCCCCGTAACCGCCCCTACGAACACGCCGATCGGAGACCACTTCCACCGGGGGCAAAACCGGTAAGAGCAAGCACGCAGCACACTTCAAAAGGCAGGCCTTTCTCAAGCCTTAATCCAAATTTCATCGGAGGCAGTATGACTACACGCATTATCGTCTCAGCAGAAACAGACCAGGGCCTGGAGGCCCCCATCAGCCCGCACTTCGGGCACTGCCCCTATTTCACCGTCGTCGACGTAGAGGGCAAAGAGATTCGCGCCGTCGGAAGTGCGGCAAACCCTTACAGCGCCGGCCACCAGCCGGGCGAAATCCCCGCCTTCGTCCAAGGCCTGGGCGCGCAGGTCATGCTCAGCGGCGGGATGGGCGGACGTGCCATCGCGCTCTTCGAGGAATACGGCATTCAGCCCGCGACCGGCGCAACCGGGACAGTATCCGAGGCCTTGACACGCTACCTCAACGGTGACCTGGACGCCGCCGCCCCCTGCAGCGAAAGCGTCGAGCACGGCCACGGGTAGACAAAAATTCGACCCTCCGGCAATAAACCAATGGACGTCACTTCAAGACTCTGGCTGCTGGGGCTCATCCTGCTCTGCGCAGGATGTAGCCCCGCAGCGCCGGAAACGCCGCCGACCATGACCCCACCCCTGAGCAGGGAGCAACCCGCGCCGACCGCGACCACGCCCGCCCCCACACCGACGGATCCTGTCCATCCAACGCCGTCTGTGACACCGGACCAGATCCTACCCGTGACCCTGACGGTGGTCTACGACAACCAGGCCTATGGACCCGAATTGAAAGGTGATTGGGGCTTCGCCTGCCTGATAGAGCGCGGCACGGATACCGTCCTCTTCGACACCGGGGCCAGCGGCGCGCTGCTCTTGGAGAATCTGACAGCCCTGGGCCACACCCCCCAGGAGATTAATGCGGTCATTCTCTCGCACGCCCACACAGACCACACCGGCGGGCTCATGGCGCTGTTGGACACCGGAGCCACCCCCACCATCTATCTGCCGGCGACCTTCCCGGAAGCCTTCAAACGGCAGATCGAAGCCCGCGTTCCCCTCGTGCAGGTGAGCGAGCCGGGCGAACTGCGCCCCGGCTTCTTCTCCACCGGCCCGCTGGGGACCGCCATCCCGGAGCAGGCGCTCGCCGTACAGACACCGGCGGGGCTGGTCGTCGTGGCCGGCTGCGCCCATCCCGGTGTGGACCTGCTGACACGGCAGGCACTGGCCACAGCGAGCGAAGACGAGGCTGCCCTGCTGCTGGGCGGCTTCCATTTGGGCAGCGCAAGCATACAGGAAATCGCTCGCATCATCAACGACCTACGTGCACTGGGCGTGCAGCAGGTTGCACCCTGTCACTGTACCGGCACACAAGCGCAGCAGCAATTCGCCGAGACTTATGGAGCCGACTACCTCTCCATCGGAGCGGGCTGGGTCCTGCCCCTCACCCCTGAACCTGCGCCGGAGGCAGGCCCATGATCATCGCCGTTGCCAGCGGGAAAGGCGGCACCGGTAAGACAACTGTGGCCGTGAGTCTGGCGCTCAGTCTGGCCGACCTATCCCCAATCTACCTCGATTGCGACGTCGAAGAGCCCAACGCAGCGCTCTTCCTGCACCCCGAGCTGACCGAACGCCGAGAGGCAGGCCAGATGATTCCGGCTGTAGATCTCAGCCGCTGCACCGCCTGTGGGCATTGTGCCGAAGTCTGCCGCTACCACGCGATCGCCGTAGTCGGACAGCAGGTGCTCATCTTCCCCGAGTTGTGCCATGGCTGCGGGAGCTGCACCTACAATTGTCCCGCCCAGGCGCTCCATGAGGTCTTTGAGCCGCTGGGAACCCTGGAACGCGGACGTGTCCTCCCCTGGGACCGCGGGCTTCCAGCCCACTCTTCTTCCGAGGAGATCACCTTTGCTCAAGGGACGCTCAATGTGGGTGCGGCCATGGCCACGCCGATCATCCGGCAGCTCAAACAGTGGGTCATCGCGCCGGAAGGGACGGATCTCCCGGTCATCTTGGACGCACCCCCCGGCACTGCCTGCCCCGTCGTCGAGACGCTGCACGGCGCCGACCTTGCACTCATGGTCACCGAGCCCACACCCTTCGGGCTGCACGATCTGAGACAGGCGGTCGAGGTGGCCCGCGATCAACTCGGGCTGCCCGTCGCAGTGATTATCAATCGCGATGGCGTCGGCACCGCCGATGTGGATACCTACTGCACGAAGGAAGGACTCCCCATCGTGCTGCGCATCCCACTGGAACGCGCCATCGCCGAAGGGATCGCGCAGGGCCGGACGCTGGTCGAGATTCATCCCGAATACCGCGCGCGCTTCCGGCAGCTATTCGAGGCACTGCCATGAAACAGTGGGTGATTTTGAGCGGCAAGGGCGGCACCGGCAAGACAACGGTGGCTGCCGCATTGGCCCACCTGGCCGCAGATACCTGCCGCCTGGTCCTGGCCGACGTCGACGTGGATGCTGCCAACCTGGAACTGGTGCTGGCCCCCACCCTGGAAACCACCCATGAGTTTAAGAGTGGGGAACTGGCTGTGATCGATCCGGCACGCTGTATAGCCTGCGGAAACTGTGCGGAGGCCTGCCGCTTCGAGGCGATTATCCCCGGAGAGATAGCATACCACGTGGATCCGCTTAGCTGCGAGGGCTGCGCCGCCTGCACCTATCGCTGCCCAACCGGTGCAATACAGATGAAACTGCGGGACGCCGGGCGCTGGTTCACCTCGCAGACCCGCTTCGGCCCGCTCTATCACGCCCACCTTTTCGCAGGTGGAGAGAACTCCGGCAAATTGGTGACGCTGGTAAAACAGATGGCGCGGCTGCGTGCTCTCGACGACGAGGCCGACCTGCTGTTGGTGGACGGCCCGCCGGGCATCGGCTGCCCGGTCATCGCCGCCCTGTCGGGGGCAGACCTCGCGATCATCGTCACCGAAGCCACCGCCGCAGGCGCACACGACCTGGAGCGCATCCTGGACACCGCCACGCACTTCCGCGTCCCGGTGGGCGTCCTGCGCAACAAAACGGACCGCAATCCCGCCCAGGCGGAGGCCATCGCCGCCTACTGTGCAGCCCGCGAGAGCCCCTTGCGGGGCCGCCTGCCCGACGACCGGACCGCCATCGAGGCCATGTCCCGCGCCGAGCCGGTCACCATCACCGACGGACCGCTGAGCACCGCCTTGCACCACGCCTGGGAGGCCCTGAAGAAATACCTAAGTTCAGATTAGGAGGAGCTCTATGCAAAATCGCGCCATCATGCCGACCCTGTGGTTGTTGATCGTGCTGTTCCTGATGCTCATCCTGCACTTTGCCCTGCCATTGCGCACCCTCGTCGCCCTGCCGTGGAGCCTGAGCGGCTTGCTGCCGCTTGCTTTGGGCATCGCGATCAATCTGATTGCCGATGGGGCCTTCCACCAGGCCCATACAACGGTCAAGCCTTTCCGAGAATCCTCCGCCCTGATCACAGAAGGCGTCTTTGCCTTCACGCGCAACCCGATGTACCTCGGCTTCATCGCCGTCCTCACAGGTGCAGCACTCCTATTAGGAACGATAACCCCCTGGCTGGTGATCCTGCCCTTCGCGGTGCTGATGGACCGAGGCTATATTGCCGTAGAGGAACAAATGCTCGCGGACAAATTCGGCCCGGCATGGGACGCATACCGCAGCCGGGTCAGACGCTGGCTATAAAAAGAGGCTTCACCCGATTTTCGTACGATCTTCATCAAGATTTCATATTGACCGCTTACAATCAGGTCAATTGACCATAAAAGGAGATCGTACCATGAAAAAGCAAGCCACGAATAAGTTAATGCTCCTGGCCGGCACACTGATGATCCTGGTGCTGGCAGGATACGGCAGCACCCCCGCAGCCGCCGCCGAGATGCGCGGCCCCGAAAGCCTGACCGATGCAGAGATCGCAGGCCTGACCTACATGCGCGAGGAAGAAAAACTGGCCCACGATGTCTATCTGGCCCTCTACGACGAGTGGGATCTGGCTATCTTCCAGAACATCGCCGCCAGCGAACAGACCCACACGGAGGCCGTCAAGACGCTGCTGACGCGCTATGGACTCGAGGATCCGTCAGAGGGCATGGCCGCCGGAGACTTCAGAGACGCAGAACTGCAAAAGCTCTATGATGAACTGGTCGCCCAGGGACAGCGCTCCTTGACCGACGCGTTGAAAGTGGGCGCAGCGATCGAAGAGATCGACATCCTCGACCTGGAAGAGCGGCTGGCACAGACCACCAACGCCGATATTCGGCAGGTCTACACCAACCTGCTAAAAGGCTCACGCAACCACCTGCGCGCCTTTACCAAGACGTTGGAGCGACAAACCGGCGAGACCTACCAGCCCCAGTATTTGACCCCGGCGGCTTACCAGGCCATCGTCACCGGCACACTCGAACGCGGTGGCAGCAACACCAGCGATCGCGGCATGCAGGCCCCGCGAGGCGGCGGCAGGCCAAGACGTTCCTAGATAAACACAAGATGGCGCACCCTCAACAGTGCGCCATCTGCGTATTCCAGGTAGAGATCTA
>JAVEWB010000142.1:0-6192 GCA_034004765.1 Anaerolineae bacterium | reverse complement strand
GTTCTGAACCGGTGAAGGAGGGTGGAATGAAGGAGTTCGAATTCCTCCAGGCGCATGATGCGCATGAGAAGCATATAAATCACCGCTCCGCAGCCTCCTCCAAGGGCGACCTGCAGCAGCGCGCCTAGAGATCCACCGGGCCCCTGGCGTTTTACCAGGAAGCTCAGCCCTGCCATAGGGACGGCAATCAGAAGGGAGGCTATGATGGAAAGGATCGCGGGTCGTAAGACGCCGTAGGCGCGCAGTCTGCCCACTTTGCGTGAAAAGAGCGCCATCATCAACAGGGCATGGAGGGTGAGCTTGAGCGAATTTGCCAGGATCAGGGCAGAAAGATTGGGGGCCCAGAAAAGTACGGGCAGCAGTGCGAGTCCTGTATAGATGATTACGGTCACCATTCCCACCAACGCCGGCGTCCAGGTATCCTTGCGGGCGTAGAAGGCGAAGATCAGGGGCTGATCCAGCGCGGAGAAGATCAATCCCAGTAAGCTGAAGCGCAGCGCGGTGGCCACCGCTTGAGTATCCTGTATCAGGAAGTTGCCGCGTTGGAACAGCAAGGCGACGAGCGGTTCGGCCAGGATGAGCATGGCCATTGTCGCGGGGAGCACCAGGATGAGCACCAACCGGAGCCCTTGCGCCAGAGTGGCGCTGAAAAGCGCTTCTTCGGCGTCGGTGGCATAGCGGGAGAGCGTGGGCAAGATGGCCACGGAGACAGCGGTGACGACCATCCCCAGGGGAAACTGGACCAGTGTGGCGGCGTACTTCATCCAGGCGATACCGCTTGGCCCAGTCCGCGAGGCCAGGTTGAAGCTGAGGACGACGGCGGCTTGATCGACAATCAAGCCCAGCGCAATGGGCAGGAAAAGGGATCCAATTGTGCGCAGGGCCGGATGGCCTTGGAAGGGAGAGACAAACGCAAGCCGCGCGTCTTGCAGACCCTGCCATTGGTACGCGACCTGGGCGATACTGCCTGCCAGCAGCCCCACGGCCAGAGAGGAGGCCCCCAGCCAACTGCGTCCTAGCAGAAAGACGGTTATCACGATAGCAGCATTGGAAACAGCGCCGGTGAAGGCAGGGCGCTCAAAGCGTTGAAGCGCGTAGAGTGCGCCGGAGAGCACCCCGGCGATGTTGACGAAGAGGATGGCCGGCGTGGTGATGCGGATCATCTGTTCGGCCAGCTTCAAGTAGGTTGGCTCGAGTCCCGCGCTGAGCAGCCGTGCAACGATGGGGGCCGTTGCTTCCAGGATAAGGGTAAAGCTGCCCAAGAAAACCACCAGCAGCGAGATCAAGAGGCTCAGTAGTTTCCATAACTCGGCGCGACGGTGGGGGCGGGTGTAATCAGAGAAGACCGGCACCAAGGCGGAACTCAGCATTCCTCCGATAAGCAAGTCGTAGAACATTGTCGGGACCTGGGCCGCCACGTCAAAGGCACTGACAGCACCCCCGGCACCGAAGAAGTAAGATTTCACCATCTCTCGGATCAGCCCCAGCGCGCGGCTGCTGACGTTCCCTGCGGAGATCAGTGCGGCTGCTCGCGTGACCTGTTTTGCCTCGGCTGATATAATCGCTTCACTTTCCATGACAAGGGTGCATTCTACCGTCTTTTAAGCCGGTGGCAAGGTGTGAGACATTGAATGACAGACACAACGCACCGAGGGAGTGCGTTGTGTCTGTCAAAGAGTGCGTTAGTGATGAGGTCAGGGATGGATTCCTATGCCAGCGCAACGCGGGCATTTTCCTCCTCTGCAACACGGATGCCTTCTTTTTCATCGACCCGGCTCAGGAAGATAATCCCGGCCACGAAGAAGAAGAGGATGGAGGCGATGCCCAAACGACTCTGGCCGATCAGTTGCGAGACGAGGCCGAAGACCAGCGGCCCACCGATGCCGGAAAACTTGGTGGAAATATCGTAAAAGCCGAAAAACTCCGCGCTCCGCGCTGCGGGTGCCATCTGGCTGTAGAGGCTGCGGCTGAGGGCCTGTGTCCCGCCCTGAACCATTCCTACCGCAAAGGCCAGGACCCAGAAGTGCCAGGAGGCGCTGATGAAGTAGGCGGCGATGGTGATCAGTCCATACCATGCCAGCCCGGCCATGATGGCCCGTTTGGTGCCGATAACTTTCCCGAATTTGCCGAACAGCAGCGCAAAGGGGATGCCCACGAATTGGGTGAGCAGCAGCGCGCCGATGAGATCCAGGGTGCCGATGCCGATGCTTTTCCCGTAGATGGTGGCCATTTTGATCACGGTGCCGATCCCATCATTGTAGAGCCAGAAGGCAACAAGAAACTTGAAGAGCTCGCGATACTTGCTCAGCTCGCTAAACGTTCTCAGCAACCGTTGAAAGCCGGCTTTCACGGGGCTCATGCCGGGTTGAATATCTGCGGTATTGGCCGGAGGTTCCGGTACGCGTTTCATGAGCGGTAGGGTGAAGATGGCCCACCAGATCGCTACAGAGAGGAAAGAGAGGCGCGTGCCCCAATTATCGACCTCCAGGAACCAGATCATGGCGATGTTGATTGCCAGAACGATGCCCCCTCCCAGGTACCCTAAGGCGTAGCCTTTGGAGGAGACATAATCCCGCTCCTCCGGATCGGTAATGTGTCCAAGAAGCGCGTCGTAAAAGATGTAGGAAGCTCCCAGTGAGAGCGAGCCGATGATGAAGAGGACCAATGCCGGGATCCAATCGCCTGTGGTGATGGTAACCAGGAGCGCTGTGGCGGCGATGCCAAGGGCCGCAAACGCCCCCAATAATTTCTTTTTGCTGCCGGTGTAGTCGGCAATGCTTCCCAGGATGGGGGAGAGCAGTGCGGCAATAAAGAGGGAGATGGAGTTTGCATACCCCCAATATGCCGTGATAAGGTTGCTTTCCAAGACGGCACGGGCAATCTCTTCGAAATAGACGGGTAGCACGGCCGCCTCGACGGTGGTGGAGAAGGCCGAACTTCCCCAGTCGTACATGCACCAGGCATTCGTCACCTGCTTCTTGGTATAATTCTTCGGATCCTTATCTGGCATGGGTGTATCCTCTTGGGCTCGGGTATGGCCTGAGTGTACCCCGATAAGAGCAGAGCACAAATGCCTTGCCTGATTTAATCATAAAACCGTTTTCATTATTTCTGTTCTATGGTATAATAAGCGAAATGCTTCAGGAGATGTGACGATGCAAGATGAAATTACGAAGATCCAGACGGCACTGCGGGATGTGATCGATTTTGAGATCGGCCTTGATGTCATCTCGATGGGCCTCATCCGCGACATTGCCCTTGAAGGTGAGACGATCAAGATCACCATGATTCTTACGTCGCCGATGTGTCCGATGGCCTCCTTCATGGTGCAGCAGGTCCACGAGCGGGCCAGCGAGGTCACGGATAAACCGGTGGAGGTTGTGTTAGGGGATGAGCTCTGGACCCCTGAGATGATGGAATCCGAGGCGCGTGATGCGCTGGGGATCTAAGCATCTTGACAATCTCCTTAATTTGTAGATAATCGAAGTAAGTCAAAGACTGCGACGGGGAAAAGTACGCAGGGAGAGGCCCACAGGGAAGCAGGCTCATGGACTGAGAGGCCTGCCGGGTGGAATCCTGCCGAAGTTCGCCCCTGAGTTGACTGCTGAACGAGCGTCGGCATGACGCTCAACTAGGTGGCTCCGCAGACCCAGCGTTACAGGGGTACTCCATCGCCTTTGAGGGCTGTGGAGGGTGAGTGGCCTGTGCATATCAGGTCAAGCAGGGTGGTACCGCGGGAGCTACGCTCTCGTCCCGGCAAGGGACGAGAGCGTTTTTTATTTCCCGCGATGGTGGGAACGCTTACGTTATCTCTTTTTGAGGAGGTATGATCATGAGCTTATTCGATATTTTAGAGGAAACACGGTCGAAGGCATTGCAGGAGCTGCATGAGGCAGTCACTATGGAGGCCCTGGAAGCCTGGAATGCCGATACACTGGGGCGCAAGGGTGCAGTAACCCTTCAGGCGCGCTCTGTGGGTACGCTGCCACAGGAGGAGCGCCCTGACTTCGGGCGGCGCATCAACGAGGTCAAGCAGGAGTTGGAGTCAGCCTATGCGGCGCGAATCGAGGAGCTTAAACATGCCGAGCTGGCGCATTGGCTGGAGGGCAGTTCGGTCGATGTGACGCTGCCGGGACGCCCTGTGACACAGGGACACCTGCATGTGACCACGAACACGCTGCGCCAGATCTACGCGATCTTCGCCAAGATGGGCTTCGAGGTCTACGAAGCGCCTGATGTGGAGCTCGAAGCGTATAACTTCGATCTGCTCAACATCCCGGCGTATCACCCGGCGCGGGACATGTGGGACACCTTCTGGGTAGATGACAAGCGGCTGCTGCGCACGCACACCTCCCCGGGTCAGGTCCGGGCGATGCGCGAGCGCTACCCGGAGCCGATCCGCGTCATCCTGCCGGGAAAGTGCTACCGCTACGAGCAGATCACGGCGCGCAGCGAGCACCAATTCTACCAGGTGGAAGGGCTGGCGGTGGGACATAATATCACCATGACCGATTTGATCGGAACGCTGACGGAGTTCACCCACATGTTCTATGGAGAGGACCGCCGGACGCGGGTCCGCGGGTCATACTTCCCTTTCACGGAGCCCAGCATCGAGGTGGATATGGACTGCATCCTGTGCGGCGGCAAGGGCTGCCCCGTCTGCAAATACACCGGCTGGCTGGAGATCTGTGGCGCTGGGATGGTCCATCCGGTGGTGCTGCAGAATGGCGGCTACGATCCGGCCGAGTGGAGCGGCTTCGCCTTTGGCGCCGGCGTCGAGCGCCCGGCGATGATGAAGTACAGCGTTCCGGATATCCGGTGGTTCTTGGGGAACGATCTGCGGTTCCTGCGGCAGTTCTAGGGGATTGCTGCTCAACATCTGCTCATTGATCGATAGAAGGTGAAACTATGAAAATACCACTGAGTTGGCTAAAAGATTACGTGGATGTGGATATCCCCATTGCTGAACTGCGCCAGCGCCTGGATCTGGCGGGGCTCGAGGTGGAGTCCGTTGAGATCGTTGGCTATCCCGGCGCAGAACTGCCTTGGGATCCGGATAAGGTGATGACGGCGGAGGTGCTCAGCGTTCGTCCCCATCCTAACGCGGATCGCCTGGTGCTGGCCGAGGTGAATTACGGCGGTGCAGAACATGAAATCGTGGTGACCGGTGCCCCCAGCCTCTATGAGCGCCGGGGGGAGGAGGGGCTGCACCTCAAGGTGGCCTTCGCTTGGGAGGGCGCGACACTCTACGACGGACACAGCGAGGGCTGGAACAAGCGCAAGCTCAAGAAGTCCGATATCCGCGGACTCCCTTCCCGCGCGATGGTTTGCTCCGAGAAGGAGTTGGGGCTGGCGGAACAGCAGACGGATATTATCTACCTGGCACCGGAGACTCCCGTGGGCGTGCCGCTGGTGGATGTGCTGGGCGACTATGTCCTGGATTTCGATATCAAAGGACCGTTTGGCCACTTACAGTCGGTCTACGGCATCGCGCGCGAGGTGTCCGCATTGCTGGCGAAGCCGCTGAAGCACAACCCGCTGGCGGCTGTGGAACGCCTGGGGATGAAGCCGGTGGAAGCTCCGGACTTCATCGAGCTGGAGATCGCCGATCCCGACCTCTGCCCGCGCTATACGGCAGCGCTGATCCGTGACGTCAAGATCGGGCCATCGCCGCTGTGGATGCAAATGCGGTTATCACGATCCGGTGTGCGCCCGATCAACAATATGGTGGATATCACCAACTACGTGATGTTGGAGGTGGGGCAGCCGCTGCATGCGTTCGATTATACCTATTTGCGATCCCGTGAGGGCGAGGACGTTCCGGCGATCATCGTGCGGCGCGCGACAGAGGGCGAGCAGATGGCCACGTTGGACGGGGAACTGCGCACGTTCGACCACGAGATGCTGTTGATCACAGATGGTGGTGGGCCGGTCGGTGTGGCCGGCGTCATGGGCGGCCTGGATAGTGAGGTGGCGGAGACTACGCAGGATATCCTGCTCGAAGCGGCCAACTTCTATTTCCTCAACACCCGGCGCACCAGCCAGACGCTCAAACTCTTCACGGAGGCGGCTTCCCGCTTCGGAAAGCAGGTGGACCCTGATCTGGCGTTGGCGGCTTCGGCACGTGCTATGGAATTAATGGCCGAGCTGGGCGGTGGTAAGGTGGAGGCGTCGGTCGGCGACCTCTACCCC
>JAVEWB010000141.1:0-6341 GCA_034004765.1 Anaerolineae bacterium | reverse complement strand
GGCGCCCAAATGGGTCGTCTCCCTGGGCAGTTGTGGCTGTTCGGGGGGCGTCTTCCGGGGGGGGCATAATATCCTGGGGGGGATCGATAAGGTGCTGCCTGTCGATCTTTACATCCCCGGCTGTCCCTGCCGCCCGGAGGCCATGATCGATGGCCTGGCGCAGCTCCTGGAGAGGATGTGATAAAGATGGTGGCTATTCCTTGGATCGCGGGCATCTTGCCCGCCTCTTTTCCCTTGCACTTGGGGAGGATGCGATAAATGGATGCTATTCTAAACTCTTTGCAGCTTGCTTTCCCGGATGACGAGTTCGAGCCTCGGCACGTCCCGTTTGACGAGACGTTCATTACCTTGCCGGCCAACCATCTTCATGCCGCGGTCGAAATTCTGGTGGCGCAGTTTGACCTCCATCATCTTTCGACCATCACCGGCCAGGACACGGGGGACGCGATCGAACTGCTTTACCACTTCTGGCGGGGCAAGGGGCTGACGCTCCGCACGGCACTCCCTTATGCATCCCTCTCTATTGCCACCGTGACCGATGTGATCGTGGGGGCTGCTTTTTACGAGCGGGAAATCATGGAGATGCTGGGGGTGACCTTCGAGGGACATCCCGAACCGAAACCACTTTTCTTGCCGGATGATTGGGCGGGCGGCGAGCCCCTGCGCAAGACCTTTGTCCCCCTCGCTGAACCGGAGAGCCCTGGAAAGGAGCCTGTCGAATGACCCGGATGACGATCCCCATTGGTCCGCAGCACCCGTTGTTGAAAGAACCGCTCTCCTTTTTGCTGTCGGTAGAGGGTGAGCGGGTGGTGGACAGTGCCATGCGGATTGGTTATGTCCACCGCGGTATCGAGCGCCTGTGCCAGCAGCGCACCTACATACAGAACATTCACCTGCTGGAACGGGTCTGTGGCATCTGTTCGCATATTCATACGACGACCTACTGCCAGGGGGTCGAAATGCTGCTGGGGTTGGAGGTTCCCCTGCGGGGACTTTACCTCCGCACGCTCTTGTGTGAGTTGGAGCGCATTCACAGCCATCTTCTCTGGCTGGGTGTTCTTACCAAAAACATCGGCTTCGATACGATCTTCATGTATGCCTGGCGTGATCGTGAGATTGTCCTGGATATCATGGAGGATCTTTCCGGCGGGCGCGTCTCGCACGCGGTGAACCTGATCGGTGGGGTGCGGATCGACATCGACGAGCGGCAAGTCGCAGAAACAGGACCGCAGCTCTATGACCTTGCCCGGCAGGTGCAGAAGCTGCTCGGCGTGATCGAGAACGAACAGACCTTCAAAGTGCGCACTCAGAAGGTGGGCTTCATCCCTCCGGAGCATGTGCGTTCCTACTGCATGGTCGGACCGGTGGCGCGGGCCTCCGGCACGGATGTTGATCTGCGGCGTGATGCGCCGTATGCCGTGTATGATCGCCTGGACTTCAACGTCGTGACCCACCAGGACGGGGACGTGTGGGCGCGAACGCTGGTGCGGATGCAGGAGTGTGTGGAGAGCCTGCGGATGTGCCACCAGATCCTCGACGAGCTCCCTGCGGGGCCGACGAGCGTTCGTGCGCCGCGTAAGGTCCCGGCCGGCGAAGTTGTCAGTCGTTGTGAGGCCCCACGCGGTGAGGTGATTTATTACATCCGCAGCGACGGCACCGAGCGACCGGCGCGGGTGAAGGTCCGCACACCGACGCTGACGTCCTTGATGGCGCTCCACGAGCAGCTCCGTGACGTCAATATCGCGGATGTCTCCGTCGTGCTCTCCGGGGTCGATCTGTGTATCGCCTGTGCGGACCGTTGAGGAAACAGGTGCCCTATGCGTGAATTGCTGACCGATCTCTGGGCCTTGCTGGTATTTCCCGGCTTTGCGTTTCTCTTTACCTCGGCGCTGGCTTTCGAGTGGCTGGATCGCCGGGTGATTGCGCGGCTGCAAGGGCGGGTGGGACCTCCCTGGTATCAACCTTTGGCCGACTTCATCAAGCTGATGGCGAAGGAAGATCTGCTGCCTACCGACGCTAACCGACTGGCCGCGGCGGTGCTTCCCCTGGTCTCCCTGGCTGCGGTGCTGACGGCAGGGCTTTACGTCCCTGTTGCGGGCAATGCGGCGGCTTCGTTCGAGGGCGATCTGATTGTGGTCCTGTTCCTGCTCAGCCTTCCGGCTCTGGCGTACTTCCTCGCCGGGTGGATCTCGGTGGGCGTGTACAGCGTGATCGGCGGGAATCGCTCGCTGCTGCAATACTTCTCCTATGAAGTGCCTTTCTTGATGGCCCTGACCGGCCCCGCGATCTTTAGCGGCTCCTGGTCGATTGCCGGGATCGTCTCACAGCAGGCGCAGACGACCTGGACGTTGTTCGTGCAGCCCCTGGGGTTCCTGCTGGCGCTTGTAGGGTTGATCGGCAAGCTCAAGCGCGATCCGCTGGACATCCCCAAGGCGAAATCTGAGGTCATCGCCGGCCCCCTGACCGAGTTCAGCGGGCGCAAACTGGCACTGTGGCACCTCGCGATGGACATGCAGAGTGTGGTGGGGATCTTTTTGCTGCTCAACACCTTTTTAGGTGGATACAGCCTGGGATTCGAACTGCCTGCTGCGGCAGCGTTCGCGCTCAAGGCTTTGGCCTTGTTGGGGCTGCTCTCTGCAGCGAGTGTGCTTTATGCCCGGCTGCGCATCGATCAACTGGCCAATCTGGGCTGGCGGGTGCTGGTGCCCCTGGCGTTGTTGCAGCTTGTGTTTGCCATTTGGTGAGAGGAGGATCGCAATGGCGCATCCATTTTCGTTCTTGTACCTGCTGCCGGAGTTGTGGCGCACCTTGAGTGCTCCGCCCAGTACGGTGGGATACCCTTTCGCACCGTTGGACCTGCCGGCGGCATTCCGTGGACGGGTCACGATCGATCCGGAGAAATGCCGCGGGTGCGGGCTCTGTGTTCGGGACTGCCCGGCCTTTGCTCTCGAACTGGAGCGCGAGGGGCGGGATCGCTACCGCATCACGTACTACCCGGATCGCTGTGCCTACTGCGGACAGTGTGAGGTCAGTTGTAATTTTGGGGCGCTTTCTCTACAGAACGACTTCGTGCGCGGCGTCCCCGAAAAGGAGTCGCTTACGACGCTGCTGGTCGATCGGGGAAACGGCCATTGCAGTGAGGAGCCGTAGCCGGGCGCAAAGCGGCTGCTTTGCGCCCGGCTCGCTCTCGGTCAATCGCGGGTGGGCTTATCGCAGTAGCTGGGCCAGCCGCTGGGAAGATCAAGCTCACAGATATCGCTGTTCGAAGGGTAGCGTTTTAGGGCAGCGGACAGCTCCAGCGCGCGCGCAATCTCGTGGATCGCTTCTCCTAGAGCAGCATCTGATTTCTTGACTTCTGGCGCTTGCGTTTGCAGCCACGCTGCAATGCGCTCTTGGTGCGCTTCAGGGACCTTCAAGAGGATCACCTCGCCCTCACCGATCGCTTCTATCAGCGCCTGGGGTGTGACATATCCCATCATTTCTGCAATCTCCTGGGCTCTGTTTGCCATGTCTCTGCCTCCTTATCCTTCGGATGGAAATCCTTGTCTGTTTAGCAAAGAGTATATACCTTGTTGTCCAAGAGACCAATGCGCTTGTGGGGTGGCTGCGATTGATAAAGAACAGTCCGGCGAGGGATTCCCCGCCGGACTGTCTGTTTAGGGTGTGGATGGTTTAGGCCAGCCCTGCAGCCTTGCGCAGCGCGTCGGCCTTGTCGGTCTGCTCCCACGGGGCATCGATGTCGGTGCGCCCGAAGTGCCCGTAGGCCGCCGTCGCCTTGTAGATGGGGCGGCGGAGATTCAGGTCGCGGATGATGGCGGCCGGACGCAGGTCGAAGTGCTCGTGGATAAGGTCGATGATCTTGTCATCGGAGATCCTGCCGGTGCCGAAGGTCTCGACGGCCAGCGAGAGCGGGCGGGCCACGCCGATCGCGTACGCCACTTGAAGTTCCAGACGGTCGGCAATGCCGGCCGCGACCAGATTCTTGGCGATGTAGCGGGCCATGTAAGCTGCTGAGCGATCGACCTTCGTCGGATCTTTCCCGGAGAACGCACCGCCGCCGTGGCGGGCCACGCCGCCGTAGGTGTCCACAATAATCTTGCGGCCGGTCAGCCCGGCATCGCCCATCGGGCCACCGGTGACGAAACGCCCGGTGGGGTTGACGTAAATCTTCGTGGCGTCATCCAGCAGCCCATCGGCAACCACCGGCTTGATGACGTGCGCGATCACGTCGGCACGGATCTGTTCTTGTGGCACTTCCGGTGCGTGCTGCGTGCTGATGACGATCGTATCCACGCGCTTGGGCTTCCCATAGGCATACTCCACGGTCACCTGGCTCTTGCCATCGGGGCGGAGGTAGCTGAGTGTCCCATCTTTGCGCACGTCGGCCAGCCGCTTGCAGAGCTTGTGCGCCAGGGAGATGCTCAAGGGCATCAGTTCCGGCGTCTCGTTGCAGGCGAAGCCGATCATCATCCCCTGGTCGCCGGCGCCGATAGCCTCGATCTGCTCGTCGGTCATCTCGCCGCTCTTGGCTTCCAGCGCCTTGTCCACACCTAACGCGATGTCGGCCGACTGCTCTTTGATGCTGACGATGACGCCGCAGGTCTCCCCGTCGAAGCCATACTTGGCCCGATCGTAGCCGATGTCCAAGACGACGTTGCGGGCGAGCTGCCCGATATCGACGTAGGTTTGTGTGGTGATCTCTCCTGTAACCAGCACCAGGCCGGTGGTGACGGAGACCTCGCATGCGACGCGGGCTCCGGGATCATCCGCCAGGATGGCATCCAGAACGGCGTCGGAAATCTGGTCACACATCTTATCGGGATGGCCTTCGGTCACCGACTCTGAGGTGAAGAAGAACTGCGGTGACGCCATGAAGGTTGTTGTCATGAAATACCTCCTTACTCACTATCCATTGATGATTAGCGTTGATACACCCGGCATGACCCTGCGGCCGTATCAACCGGGCCATTATACACTATTTTCCCGGAAGCGGCTTATGTAAGGGAATCGTTTGTAAGCCTGGGAGCGCCGAGCGCCAGCTCGGCCCGCCTGTGCCTGCTGCCGACCACGAATGGGACACGAATACACGAATGGCTCCGTGTCATGGGGCTCCCTGGTCCATCTTGGGGCCGGGCAAGGGTTGCTGGGATCGCGGGCATCTTGCCCGCTCCGGCTCGACAAGCCAGCAGCTTGCCCTCCAAACCGCCCGGCCTATAATTCCTCTATCCTGACTGACAAGGAGGTTGTGCATGGATCGCGAGAGTTTCCTGCATCTGATGGCGGTAGGCCGCGGGGATCAGCCTGCGGATTTGGTGCTGCGCAACGGGCGCGTGGTCAACGTTTTCACGGGAGAGATCCAGGACGCCGATATTGCCATCGCCGGTGAATGGATTGCGGCGGTGGGGCACGGCTACGCTGGCGAGAAAGAAATTGATCTCTGCGGGCAGACGGTCGTCCCCGGATTGGTGGATACCCACGTGCATATCGAATCCTCGATGTGTACGCCGCCGCAGTTTGCCCGCGCGGTAGTGCCCCACGGGACGACGACGGCGATCACCGACCCGCACGAGATTGCCAACGTCGCGGGGGCCGAGGGCATCCGCTACATGCTGGCGGCCTCCGAGGGGCTGCCCCTCACCGTCTTTGTCAATCTGCCTTCCTGTGTCCCGGCGACCCACATGGGCACGGCGGGGGCGCGGCTGGAGGCAGCCGACCTCGAGGCTCTGTCACACCTCCCGCGCGTGCTGGGCCTGGCGGAGTTTATGAATGTGCCGGGCGCGGTGCTGGGGCTGGAGGGCGCGCTGGAGAAGCTGCTGGCCTTCCAGGGGAAGCACATCGACGGCCATGCCCCCGGCATCAGCGGCCCCTGGCTCCAGGCGTACGTGGCCGCCGGGCCTTCGACGGACCACGAGAGCATGACGCGGGAGGAGGCGTTGGAGAAGGTGCGGCTGGGGATGTACGTCCTCATCCGCCAGGCGACGGCGGCGCAGAATTTGCGGGCGCTGGTGCCGGCGGTCACACCGGAGAACGCGCGCCGCTTTGCCTTTGCGACGGATGACCGCCACCCCCACGATTTGCTCGAGGAGGGGCACATCGATCACCTGGTGCGCATGGCGATGGAGGCAGGGCTGGACCCCATCACGGTGATCCGTATGGCGACGTTGAACGCGGTCGAGGCGTTTGGGCTGCGCGACCGCGGCGCGATTGGGCCGGGCCGCCGGGCCGATCTGGTGGTCACCCCCACGCTGGAGGCGTTCCGCGCGGCGCTGGTCTTCAGCGGCGGGACGCTCGTGGCGCAGGAGGGACTGCCTGTAGGGCCGTGGTCGGAGCTGGAAGTGGAC
>JAVEWB010000140.1:0-6370 GCA_034004765.1 Anaerolineae bacterium | reverse complement strand
ACACAGGGAGTTTTTGCACGCCACGTGTAAAGGAAGAGGCTGCGGGAGAGGCTGTATGAGAAAGTGCCGGTACACACGACTTGAAATTTTAAGGAGGAACTCGTACATCACATATGAGTAAGCGTAAACTGAAGCGCCAACTCAATCTGGCCCAGATTGTCATGTTAGGTACGGCGGGGTCGATCGGCGCCGAACTCTTTGTATTGACCGGTCACGCCGCCAGCCTGGTGGGCCCTGCCACGATCCTGGCCCTCCTGATCGGCGGGCTGCTGACCTACAGCATTGCGCTGAACTACTGTGAACTGGCCACTACCTATCCTGTTGCCGGCGGCGCGATGAGCTACGTCCGTGAAGCCTACGGCACCAGCCTTCTCTCCTACCTGGTCGGCTCGATGGACTGTCTCTCCAGCACCTTCTACACAGCGCTCTCCGCGGTGGGTTTCGCCCATTCCATGCAGATCTTCATCCCCACCCTCCCCATCGTCCCCACCGCCATTGCCATCATCGGGATCTTCGTCGTTTTGAACATCTTAGGCGTCACGCAGATAGGAAATGCGCAAGTGCTCCTGGGAGGGCTCCTGCTGGCGCTCTTTGGCGTCTACATCGCCGGCGGCTTCCTGCTGCCCGGCGGCTTCAGTTGGGCGACCTTCATCCCCGATGGCCACTTTTTCATTCACGAAGGGGTCGGAGCCAACATAGGCAGCCTGCTGCAGACGGTCGCGCTGGTCTACGTGGCCTACGTCGGCTTCGAGGTCATCGCCGACGATGCCGAGGAAGTCAAAAACCCCAACCGCACCCTCCCCCGCGGCATCCTGCTCAGCCTCACGCTGGTGACCGTCATCAACATCTTCGTCGTCCTGGTGACGTTAGGAACCGTCCCCTGGTCGGAACTGGCCCACTCCTCCACCGCGCTGACCGATGTGGTCAGCCGCTTCATGCCCGGCTGGGGCATTCCCTTGATGGGCATCGCGGGCATCATCGCGACGCTCACGACGATCAACACCTCCATGCTGAGCGCAACGCGCGAAGGCTTCACGTTGGGCCGTGACGGCGTCTGGCCGCGCATGTTCTCCAGGCTGAGCAACTTTCGCACGCCCTACATCTCCATCATGATCATCGGCGCCATCAGTGCGCTGATCGCTGCCGTCGGGGTAGTGGACTTCCTGAGCTACATCTCCAGCTCCGGCTACCTCTTCGTCCTCTTCTGCGCCAGCCTGGCCATGCTGCGCCTGCACAAACAGCATCCCGACCTGGAACGCCCCTTCAAAGCTCCCGCGTTCCCGCTGACGCCCTACCTGGCCGCGGCCACCGGCATGCTGATCATCGCCTTCAGCGAAGGACGCGCGCTCCTCTTCGGTGCCGGTGTTCTGGCCGTCCTCAGCGTCCTCTATTACATCGGGCCACCCCTCAGCCATCTGGTGAGCGAGCGGTTCAAGCTCATCGAACCGGCACGGGATCGAGTGCTGATCCCCGTGGCGAATCCGGCAACGGCCAAAGGGCTGCTCCACCTGGCCTCCGACATCGCGCAGGCCAGCGAGGACACCTACCTGTGCTTGTTGAAGGTCATGCCCGTGGTTTCCGGCTTCTCCGGCGAAGCCAGACGCACCGCACAGCAGGTGAAATCGGAACAGACTCAGTTCCTGCAGCAAATCGTCACGGCGGCACAGAGATCGCACAACAACATCCCCCTCTACACCAAACTGCGTCCGGCTCCCAAGATCGCGGAAGGCATCCTGGACGAGATCGACCGCAGCCGCAACGTCAAGCTGGTTATCACCGGCTGGCCCGGCCCGCTGAGCGCCGGGAAGTTAGCCGAAAACCCGGTGAAAGTGCTCCTGCAGCAGGCACACACCAACGTCGCCGTGCTGCTCAACCGTGGGCTGAACGGCCATCGCATCTCCCGCATCCTCGTCCCCGTCGGCGGTGGCCTGCATTCGCGCATGGCCGTGCGCCTGGCCTGCGAGTTCGCCGGATCCGAGAACGCTCAGGTCACCGCGCTGCGGGTACTGACCGAGAACAGCAAGGAGGAAGAGGAAGTCGAGGAACTCGAGGACAAGACGCTCTGGTTGGCGGAGATCGTCGAAGAGGTGCTGGGGAGCGTCCCCGAGACCTTCTCCTTCCACGCCGTGCAGGCCGACTCCATCCCGGAGGGGGTGTTGGCGGAAGCCGTCCGACAGCCGTATGACCTGATCATCATGGGCGCTTCCGAGGAGTGGATTTCCAACACCCGGCTCTTCGGTTCCGTGAGCGACTGGATTGCGGACCGCGCGCCCTGCTCCGTCCTCCTCTGCCGCCGCTACGAGCCGGTGGGCATCGCCTGGCTGCGGAGACAGGTCAAGGAGATCGGCGGCGAGTACGAGAGCTTCCGGGAAGTTTCTTGACTTTTGCATCGTGTTCTTTAAAATGACTTTACCATTACCTCCCATCGTAGCCATGTGTACGTGTGTCGGTGCGTGGTCCGAACTGTCGGCAGGACTTTCTAATGCACAGGCCGGTTGCTCTTGCATAGATTTCGTAGCCAGCATGCACGCAGGAGCTCCGCCGACACAACCGGGCTCAAGGAGGGAGATACGATGAGTAAGCGTAAACTGAAGCGCCAACTAAGCCTGGCCCAGATTGTCATGTTAGGCACTGCCGGGACCATCGGCGCTGAAATCTTCGTGCTGACCGGTCACGCCGCCGGCCTGGTGGGCCCCGCCGCGATCCTGGCCATGCTGCTTGCCGGGGTCCTGACCTATAGCGTTGCGCTGAACTACTGCGAGCTGGCAACGACCTACCCCGTCACCGGCGGCGCGATGAGCTACGTGCGCGAAGCCTACGGCACCGGCATCCTCTCCTACCTGGTCGGCTCGATGGACTGCCTCTCCAGCACCTTCTACGCGGCGCTCTCCGCCGTGGGTTTCGCCCATTCCCTGCAAATCTTCATCCCCGGCATCCCCATCGTCCCCACGGCGATCGTTGTCATCGGCCTTTTTGTCGTTTTGAACATCTTAGGCGTCACCCAGATAGGAAATGCGCAAGTGCTCCTGGGCGACGTCCTGCTGGCGCTTTTTGGCGTCTACCTCCTCGGCGGCTTCCTGCTGCCCGGCGGCTTCAGTTGGGAAACCTTCCTCCCCGATGGTCGCTTCTTCATTCACGAAGGGGTCGGGACCAATGCCGCCAGCCTGCTGCAGACGGTCGCGCTGGTCTACATGGCCTACGTCGGCTTCGAGGTCATCGCCGACGATGCCGAGGAAGCCAAAGACCCCAATCGCACCCTCCCCCGCGGCATCTTGATCAGCCTCACGCTGGTGACCCTCCTCAACATCCTCACCGTCCTGGTGACGTTAGGCACCGTCCCCTGGTCGGAACTAGCCGGCTCCTCCACCGCGCTGACCGACGTGGTCAGCCGCTTCATGCCCGGCTGGGGCATCCCCTTGATGGGCGTTGCCGGCATCATCGCCACCCTAACCAGCATCAACACCGGCATGTTGAGCGCGACGCGCGAGGCCTTCACACTGGGCCGTGATGGCGTCTGGCCGCACATGTTCTCCAGGCTGACCGGCTTCCGCACGCCCTACGTCTCCATCCTGATCATCGGCGCGATCAGTGCGCTGATCGCCGCCATCGGCGTGGTAGACTTCCTGAGCTACATCTCCGGTGCAGGCTACCTGTTCGTGCTCTTCTGCGCCAATCTGGCCATGCTGCGCCTGCACAAACTGCATCCCAACCTGGAACGTCCCTTCAAGGTCCCCGCCTTCCCACTGACACCCTACCTGGCTGCAGCCGCCGGTGTCCTCATCGTCGCCTTTACCGAGGGGCGCGCGCTCCTCTTCGGTGCCGGCGTTCTGGCCATCCTTACCCTGCTCCACTACATCGGACCGCCCCTCAGCCGCTACCTGGGTGAGACCTTCAAGCCCAGTGAACCACCACAAGACCGGGTGCTGATCCCCGTAGCGAACCCGGCGACGGCCAAAGGGCTGCTTCACCTGGCCTCCGACATTGCACAGGCCAGCGAGGATACCTACCTGTGTCTGCTCAACATTGTATCCACAAGCTCCAGCTTCTCCGGAGAGACCCGCGCCATGATGCAGCGTACCCAATCCGACCCCAAGGCTTTCCTTGAGCATCTCGCTGATTATGCCAGAGAGAAAGAGGAAAACCTTGCTCTTTACACAAAACTGCGTTCGGCTCCCAAAGTTTCGAAAGGCCTCCTGGATGAGATCAAACGCAGCCGCAACGTCAAGCTGGTCATCGCCGGCTGGCCCGGCCCACTGCGCGCCGGAAAGTTAGCCGACAACCCGGTAAAGGTGCTCTTACAGCAGGCGCACACCAACGTCGCCGTGCTGCTCAACCGCGGGCTGGACGATCGCGGCATCTCGCGCATCCTCGTCCCCGTCGGCGGCGGCCTGCACTCGCGCATGGCCGTACGTCTGGCCTGTGAACTCGCCGAGGTCGAAGACGCCCGGGTCACCGCACTGCGGGTACTGACCGAAGAGAGCGAGGAGGGAGAGGCAATCGAGGAACTCGAGGACAAAGCGCTGCTGCTGGCAGAGATCGTCGAAGAGGTACTGGGCAGCGTACCCGAGACCTTTTCCTTCCGCGCCGTGCAGGCCGGCTCCGTTCCGGAGGGGGTGCTGACGGAGGCCGCCCGGCAGCCATATGACCTGATCATCATGGGTGCCTCCGGGGAATGGCTCTCCGATACCCGGCTCTTCGGCTCCGTGAGCGACTGGATCGCGGACCGCGCGCCGTGCTCGGTGCTGTTTTGCCGCCGCTACGAGCCGGTGGGCATGGCCTGGCTGCGGAGACAGGTCAAGCAGATTGGCGGCGAGAAGCCCGACGGCAGCACCGCCGGCCCGCAGGCCAAGCGCCGGTCGTAGGACGCAGCCGCCGGATTGCCCTACCTAGCCCTCGCTGGTACAATAAGGGCGACCTTAAAAAACTCCCACACCTTCCCGGAAGCTCCAAAGCTTCCGGGAAGTTTAAAGGCAGGCAGACGATGAACAGTTTAGCAGACCCCTACATCTCCCCCTTTACCTGGCGCTACGGCTCCCCAGAAATGCGCACGCTCTGGAGTGAGCAGACCAAGCGCCAGCTCTGGCGCCGGATCTGGGTGGCCCTGGCCCGCGTGCAGAGCCGCTACGGCATGGTCACGCCGGAGCAGGTCGCCGACCTGGAGGCCCATCAGGCGGAGGTCGATCTCGAACGCACTCTGGCGCTCGAGGCCGAGATCCATCACGACTTGATGGCGGAGGTGCGGGCCTACGCGGAGCAGTGCCCGATCGGCGGCGGCATCATCCACCTCGGCGCGACCTCGATGGACGTCAAGGACAACGCCGCCGTACTCCAGATTCAACAGGCGCTCCACCTCGTTCTTCAGCGGCTCGATGCGCTCCTGATCGCCTTCGCCGCACAGATCGAACGCTGGGCCGAACGCCCCTGCATGGGCTTCACCCACCTGCAGCCCGCCGAACCGACCACCGTCGGCTATCGACTGGCGGGCTATGCGCAGGACCTTCTCGAGGATCGCACGGCGCTCCGCAGCGCCGCCGCCGGACTGCGTGGCAAAGGATTCAAGGGCGCGGTGGGCACCTCCGCCTCCTATGCCCTGCTGTTGGAGCAGCGCGCCACCCCGGCCGCCTTCGAGGCCGCCGTGATGGCCGAACTCGGCCTCGAAGCCTGGCACGTCACCAACCAGACCTACCCGCGACGGCAGGACTGGGCCGTCCTGACCGCGCTCTCCGGGATGGGGAGCACGCTCTACCGCTTCGCGTTCGACCTGCGGCTGCTGCAGAACCCCACCATCGGCGAGTGGTCCGAACCCTTCGGCAAGAAGCAGGTGGGGTCGTCGGCCATGCCCTTCAAGCGCAACCCTATCAATTCGGAAAAGGTGGATAGCCTGGCACGCTACCTGGCGCAGCTCCCCCGCGTGGCCTGGGACAACGCCGCGCTGTCGGCCTTGGAACGCACGCTCGACGATTCGGCCAATCAGCGGGTGATCCTGCCGGAGGCCTTCCTGACCGCCGACGAACTGCTGCTCACCGTCGAGCGGCTGGTGCGTGACCTGCACGTCAACGAAGCCGCCATAGACCGCACCTTAGCGGCCTACGGGCCCTTTGCCGGGATCGAGCCGCTGCTGATGCGCCTGGCGCAGGCCGGAGCCGACCGCCAGGCCATGCACGAGGTCCTGCGCGAGGTCGCCATGCGCGCCTGGGCGGAGGTCGAGGCCGGGGCCCCCAACCCCCTGGTCACGCTGCTGGCCGAGGAGCCGCGGTTGCAGCCCTACCTCGCGCCCGACCGGATCCGCGCGGCGCTCGATGCCCGCGCGTACGTCGGCGACGCGCCGGAGCGCGCCCTGACACTGGCGCGGGTCATCCGGCAGACCGCT
>JAVEWB010000139.1:0-6448 GCA_034004765.1 Anaerolineae bacterium | reverse complement strand
TTGGCGGATGGAGCAGCTATTATCTGAACCTCACGTACAAACTTGAAGTTCTGCCGTTTCGTGTCTTTATTCCGGTGAGTATGCCTTGATAGTTACTTTGCTACAGAAGAGGCCCCCGGACAATTTGGAATTGCGTAGCGTATTATGAGAAGGAGGCCTGGAATGCCGCTTTATGTTTCTGAAGAAGATTTGCCGGTCGTACTGCCTCATGGCCAACACGGTGGTATGTTGATCGATGATTCCAATGGCGCAGTGAACGGTTTTTGCATGGGCATCTCCTATTATGATCAGGAAGCATACGGTGAGCCCGGTGTGCATGAGGATCAGGAAGGGTTCTATGTATTGGCGGGCACGGGTGTAGCAAAGATCGGCGAAGAAGAGTTCCGAGTTTGCCCCGGGACAGCCTTCATTGCGGCAAAAGGTGTACCCCATACTATGAAGAGGGACCCTGACAGTGGTCCTATCAAAGTTCTCTGGTGTCACGGTGCAGTGTGACGGCATTTTAATACGCTGCAAAGGTGTTTTTAGGAACGGCTCCCAGGGAGGCCTTGTATGTCGCCAAATGTGCGAAATACGCCTGCTGTAAAAATCCCCTTGCGAATGGTACTGATTGTGCCCTTTGTGATTCAACTTGCCTTTGTAGCAGGGTTGGTAGGTTACATCTCGTCACGGAATGGACAACGGGCTGTCAACGAGGTGGCGCACGATCTACGTAGTGAGATTGCGGCACGCATCGAGGAGCACCTGCGGGCTTTTCTGGCAACGCCTCACGGCATCAATCGCATCAACGCCAATGCGCTGCGCCAGGGTGTGCTGGATGCCACGGATCCTGCTATCCTGGAGCGCTATTTCTGGGAGCAGTTGCAGATTTTTGATTCGGTGACCAGCATCTATTTTGGCAATACCGCGGGAGGACTCGTGGATGCCGGGCGTGAGAGTACCGATGCTTCTCTTTATGTCATTGTTACTGATGGCTTTGCACAGGGTACGTTCAACAAATATGCTACGGATGCCCTAGGGAATCGTACTGCTCTGGTATCGGCCATTCCTGATTTCGATGCTCGGACGCGCTCCTGGTATACCGGCGCGGTTGAGAAAGGCGATGCAACCTGGAGCGATGTCTATCTTCTGTTCACGGGTAATGATCTGGCGATTGCGGCCAGCCGCCCTGTGTATGATGCCCAGCAGAATCTTCTTGGCGTGGTTTCCATTGACATCTTCACATCGCATCTCAGTAATTTTCTAAGGAGCTTAGAGATCGGTAAAACCGGACAGAGCTTCATCATGGAGCGTTCGGGCCTGCTGGTGGCGTCTTCGACCGCTGAAAATCCTTTTACTGCCCCCAATGGTACCGAAGCACAGCGGCGGCTTTTTGCGAGCGAAAGTAGCGTTCCCCTGATTCGTTCTTCTGCCGAGTTTTTGACTGAACGATTGGGAAGCTATGACGCGATAACCGGGGACCAGCAGTTCGAATTCGAGCTTGAGGGGCAGCGCCAATTCTTGCAAGTATCGCCTTTTCACGACGACTATGGGATCGACTGGCTCATTGTGGTGGTCATTCCCGAATCTGATTTCATGGCACAAATTCAGGCCAATAACCGTACCACAACGCTTCTTATCGTCGGTGCTTTGGCGCTCGCTGTAATAATTGGTATTGTCACGGCTCGATGGATCACCCGGCCTGTTTCGCGTCTGAAGGATTCTGCGCAGGCTCTAGCGAGGGGCGAATGGCAGCAGGTGACCGCTGTTGATCGGATTGACGAACTGGATGCACTTACCCGAGCGTTCAACACGATGGCCGGACAGTTGAAACAGACCTTGGAGGACTTGATCTCTGAGGTCTCCCAGCGCACACAGGCCCAGGTGGCGCTCCAACACAGCAATCGTTGTCTGGAAGGGACGCTTGACGAACTGAAGGCGATGCAGGAACAGATGATGCAGCAGGAGCGGATGGCTGCCGTGGGGCAGATGGCTGCCGGCATCGCCCACGATTTCAATAACATTATGGCTTCCATTGTCCTCTATGCGCAGATGACGGCGCGGGCCACCGACCTGCCACCTTACGTCCAGGAACGGATGGTGTTGATCGATCAGCAGGCGCAGCAGGCAAGCCGACTGATCCAGCAGATCCTCGATTTCAGTCGACGTGCTGTCCTGAACCGGAAGCGGCTCGATCTGCTTTCGGTTTTGAAGGAGCAGGTAAAATTGTTATCGCGCACCCTTCCGGAGAATATTGAGACGGCGCTGGATTACAATGCGGATGTCTACTTCATCAAAGCGGATGAGGCGCGGATAAAGCAGATCGTGACGAATCTGGCGCTCAATGCTCGGGATGCCATGCCGGAGGGAGGAAAGCTGCGCTTTGCACTGGAACGCATTGAGGTCAAGCCCAATGAGCCTTCTCCTGTATCGGGAATGGGGACCGGAGCCTGGGTAGCGTTGTCTGTATCCGATACAGGGACTGGCATCCCGGACGATGTGCTGCCTTACATCTTCGAGCCGTTTTTCACGACCAAAGCACCCCTGTGCAGCGGATTGGGCCTGGCTCAGGTACATGGCATTGTGGCGCAGCATGGCGGGCACATAGGGGTCAAGACGCAGGTAGGCAAGGGGACGACTTTTGCGATCTATCTCCCGGCGTTGCCGATGGCAGAGAACTCATCTATGACCGTGTCCCCACTGGAGATGCCCATGCTGGCCGAGGAACGGGGTGGGAGAATCCTGGTCGTGGAGGATGATGCCGCCGTGCGTAAGGCGCTGGTCGATGGATTGGAGTCATTCAATTATCAGACGCTGGAGGCAGAGAGTGGCAAGAGCGCTCTGGCGATTCTTGAGCAGCGAGGTGCTGACGTCGTCCTTGTGTTGAGCGATAGGGTGATGCCGGGCATGGGAGGAAGCGAGCTGTTCCAGGCTCTCAGACAGCAGGGACTGACCGTGCCCGTGATCCTTCTCTCCGGCCAGCCGATGGAGGAAGTGTTCGAGGCGCTCCGACCTCAGGGCGGTCTTACCTGGCTGCTGAAGCCCACCAGCCTGGAGCAACTGGCGCAGGCCGTTGCCAAGGCACTTTCTAAGCCGGTGTAAGGGCGTTTCAGTAGAAGCGTGCGGCCTGAGCGGCGGCGTCAAAGAGAGCGGGCATCCTTGCCCGCTCTCTGGTGTGTAAAGATAAGGGGGCTCTCCCGTGAGTCAAGGGCAGGTCACGTAGTCCTGCCCAAGGATCAAGCGCAGTTTGACCGCTGCCGCGTCGTCCTGCTGATAGAGGGTATTCGCCTCGCTGACCTTGAACAAGGATTGCAGCCTTGGGAGCCCTATTCCTTTGGTGACTTCGCTGAAATAGACGATCTGCGTTTGCGGATAGAGTGTCCCATCGGAGTTGCCCAGAATGGGAACGTAGCCGGCATGAACCAGGCGGTCGGCTGCCAGTTGATCCCAGTCGGCGTAACCGGTGCCGTTCCAGACTTCGACATAGACGGCAGCCTGCGTGGCGCGATTCTCCGACGGTTTGGTGAGGACGTTGGTGATCACGGGCTGGATGGCTTCCCAGACGGGCAGGAAGACGTTCCCGCCCTGCTCGGTGACATAAGGGATAACCTGTGCCCGACCTATGTTGTACCGGCTGAGGTTGACAGGCTCAAGGCGGGCGGCGACCATGCCCAGCGAGAGCATATCACCGATTCCAAGATCGGTTTGCACCAGGTAGGATTTTTGCTCATACAGCGACGGTATCGTTTCGAACAGATTGCTCTGTTTAGCCTTGCGCCATATCCCTTCCAGCACCTGTTGCTGGCGCTGCTCTCTGGAGAAGACGCTGGATGTCTTTCTGGAGCGCGAATACCAAAGGGCTAACTCTCCATCCATATGTTTGATGCCGGGCTGCATGACAAGCCAGGGATATTCACCGGTTTCATCAGGGTAGGGCCAGTAATCTTCCAGCTTGCAATGGACGGGCACATCCACGCCACCGAGGGTGTCCACGATGCCGATCAGCCCATCGAAGTTCACCTTGACGTAGTAGTCGGCACTGATGCCGAGGTTGTAAAGCAGGGTCTGGTTGAACAGCCCTAAGCCCCCCCCTTCGTAACTGTTGAGTTCTCCATACATATCCGCAAAGTTGATGCGGCTCATCCAGAAACCGGGGACATAGACGTACAGATCTCTGGGGATGGAGAGCATGGTGACGGAGGGAACGTCCGGGTAGACGACCACATATTGGATGGCATCGGTGTGCCAGTCATTCCAATCCGGGCGTTGGTCACTGCCCAACAGCAGGATCGTGATGGCATCGTCAGGGATGGGCTGTATAGGGACGGCCGTAGGAATGGTATAGGTGCTGGAAGGATTAGGGGTCGGGGTGATCCAGATCACCACGGGGGTAGGCCGCGGCGGATGGATGAGGTCGTTCACGGAGGTGGGAGCGGGCAAAGGCGAAGGGGCTTCGGTCGGCGTTGCAGTCTCCGTGGGGGTGGGAGTCTCAGTAGGTGTGTTGGTGGGCGTGGACGTTGCGGTGGGACCCGGCGTGAAGGTCGGCGTCCAGGTCGCCGGGATAACTCGCGGCGGTGTGTCGGTGGCCAGGACTTCAGCCAGAGGAATCAGCGTCACAGGTGGCTGTGGCGCGGGCAGCACGGCTTGCGTGACGAAGACCGCCAATGCGATGAGCAGGCTGACTGTAAAAAGGATCAGGATTGCTGGTTTGAATTTTTTCATAAGTATGACTGCTCTTGTAATTGTGCTGCGTGTTTTTCGCACGCGCCTGGATTGACCCGCGATCCAGTAAAACTTTCTTTTAATTATACCTATCTGACTTTGCTTGTCCAGCAAAATCTTACGTGAGGGGGGCTTGAAGTTGTCCAAATCCTGCCGCCGTTCTATAATTGGGACTGAAGTGACCCCTTGCAGGAGGAAGCGATGAAGAGTTTGTTCGATGAGACCACTTTGCACGGCATGAGGTTGAAAAACCGGTTTGTGCGTTCCGCGACTTGTATGCGTATGGCCGATACGAAAGGTCACCTGACCGATAAGCTCCGGGGCGTTTACGAGGCGCTGGCGAAAGGGGGCGTCGGCATGATCATCACCGGTTATGCTTTTGTCCTGCAAGAGGAACAGCCCAGTCCCTATATGCTGGGGATCTACGACGATACGTTTATCTCTGAATATCGGACGTTCACCGACAAGCTGCATGACCTTGGCAGTCGGGTAGTCTTGCAGATCGTCTACGGTGGGACCAACACGAGCTTTAGGCCAGAGGGCCGCGTCATTTGGGGCCCCTCTGCAGTGACGAACAAGCAGAGTGGTGTGACCGCGCGGGCCATGACGGAGGATGATATTCGGACGGTGGTGCGAGCGTTTGGAGCGGCTGCGGCGCGAGCGCAAGCGGCGGGCTTCGATGGGGTGCAAATCCATGGCGCGCACGGCTACCTGATCAGCCAGTTCCTGAATCCGTACTACAACCGTCGCACCGATGGGTACGGTGGCAGTTGGGAGGGGAGAGGGCGCATCCTCTTCGAGGTCTACGATGAGATCCGCCGTTGTGTGGGGGAGGCTTATCCCGTGCTGCTGAAGATCAATGCGGACGATTTCGAGGAGGATGGTCTGGCTTTCGAGGATACACTGGCCATCTGCAAGGAGTTGGATCGGCGCGGCATCGATGCGGTTGAACTCTCCGGCAACCTGGGACGGGCACAGGCGCTTTTGGGAATGACGTGGCACGGCTATACGCTGCACCCCGAGGCTTATTTCAAGGAGCATGCGGCGCAGCTTGCCGAGGCTCTTACGGCCCCGGTGATGCTGGTGGGTGGGCTGCGGGAATGGGATGTTGTGGAGTCATTACTGCAGGAGACGAAGATCGCCTATTTCTCGTTGTCGAAGCCGCTGCTCTATGAGCCGGACCTGATCGCTCGCTGGCAGGGGGGAGACCGCGCGCGGGCCAGGTGCATCGATTGTGGAAATTGCTATCACGAAGATGGCAACATGTGCGTCTTCAACCCTGTAGATTGAGGGTGCCTGTGTTATCCTCTTCTATGCGTCCCACACCATCTACTGGCATGGCCATCTTCCTCGTGATCTGGGCCGGGCAGTTGGTGTCACTGCTGGGCACATTCATGACGCAGTTCGCGCTTACGATTTGGGCATGGAAGGTAACCGGCGAGGCTACCGCATTGGCAATGGTAGGTTTTTTCTCCTTTGCGCCCACGGTGCTGCTCAGCCCCTTTGCGGGGGTGATGGCCGACCGGTGGGATCGCAAGGCGCTGATGATCCTGAGCGATCTGGGCGCAGGCCTGTCAACGCTTGCCGTTTTAGTGCTCTTTGCTACGGGCAGATTGGAGGTCTGGCACCTCTACATGACCGGCGCGTTTGCCGGAGCTTTTCAGGCTTTTCAGTTCCCGGCCTATATGGCCGCGGTGACGACTTTGCTGCCCAAAGAGCACTATGCTCGCGCCAGTGGCTTGCTCTC
>JAVEWB010000138.1:0-6487 GCA_034004765.1 Anaerolineae bacterium | reverse complement strand
GCTGGCGGCCCTCTTCTGGCCCGATCAGTCCGATACCGCAGCCTTGCGCAACCTGCGCCAGACGCTGAATCGGCTGCGTCACGCCATTGCCGATAAAAGCGCGCGGCCCCCTTTTCTGGAGATTGCCCGGCAGACCCTGCAGTTCAATGCGGCGAGCCGTTCCTGGCTGGACGTGGCGGAGTTTCGCGAGCACCTGGCGGCGGTGAAGCAGCATCGACACCGTCACCTCATCGGCTGTCCGCTATGCCTGGATCACCTGCGGGTGGCGGCAGACCTCTACCGGGGAGATTTCATGACCGGCGTCACCGTGGACAGCCTCCTCTTCGAAGAGTGGGTGCGTATCGAGCGCGAGCGGCTTCATCAGCAAGCGCTGGAGGTCCTGCACTTGCTGGCTGCCCATTATGAGCGCGTGGGTGAGTACGAGAACACGCTCCGGTATGCCCGGAGGCAGCTCGAGCTGGAATCCTGGTACGAAGAGGCTCACCGGCGGGTGATGCGCGTCCTCGCTTTGACCGGGGAACGTAACGCAGCCTTAGCCCACTATCGCACCTGCCAGGAGATCCTTACACGGGAGCTGGATGTTTCCCCTGAACGCGAGACCGCCGAACTCTACGAGCGGATCAAGGCCGGCACACTTCCGCACCGCCGCCCCCTTCCGGATAATCTTCCGCCGCAGGGCACGACGTTTATCGGGCGCGAGGAAGAGCTGCTGCAGATGCTCGATGCACTGCTCGACCCCGACTGCCGCTTGCTGACCCTGTCCGGCGAGGGCGGCATTGGGAAGACCCGTCTGGCGCTGGCCGCCGCGGCGCGCGTCAAGAGCAGTTTCAAGGATGGGGTCTGGTTTGTCTCTTTGAGCGGGAAACAGCCCAACGATCCGGCGGCTCAGGATTGCGACGTACTGATCGATGCCATCGCCGATGCGCTCGACCTGACCTTTTACGGCACCGCGGACCTCAGCACCCAGCTTTTCAGCTACTTGCAGCATAAGGAGCTGCTGCTGATCCTGGACAACTTCGAGCCCTTCGAAGCCTGTGCCGATGGGGTCCTTGCGCTTCTGCGGGCTGCACCTCACGTAACGGCGCTTGTAACCTCCCGCGGGGTGTTGAACTTCCAGATGGAAAAGGTGGTGCGGGTGAAAGGGCTGCCCGTGCCGGCGAGCGCCGCGGCCCCGATGGCTGCCGAGTACAGCAGCATCCGCCTTTTTGCAGAACGGGCGGGGCGGACTGGCAGCGACTGGTCGCTGAACGCCGCCACACTCCCCGATGTCGTCTATCTCTGTCGGTTCCTTGAGGGCATCCCTCTGGCCATCGAACTGGCCGCCGCCGGGGTGCGGCAGGCATCCCCTTCCGTGATCACGCATGCCATTCAGCAAAACCTGAATGCCCTGAACACGACCATGCGGGACCTGCCCGAGCGCCATCGCAGTATGCGGGCGGTCTTCGAAGCGTCGTGGCAGAGGCTGGCCCCCACTGAGCAGGCGCTGCTGGCACGCCTCGCGATCTTCCAGGGGGGCTGCAGCCGGACGGCGGCGGTGGCAGTTGCCGAGGCGACTGCCGCGGATCTGAAAGCGCTGCTCGATGATTCCTTGCTCCGGGAGTCCGACGTGGAGCGGTACACGCTGCACGCGCTGCTCCAGCAGTTTGCTGCGGAGAAGTGCCAGGCGAGCCTCTCGCCGGAGCAGATCGTGGTGCTGCAAAAACGTCATGCCGGCTTCTACATGCATTTCGTGGAAGAGCGTGCCGCGGCATTCCTGGGGCCGGAGTCGCAGAAGGTGGCGCACGAGATCCGCGCCGACCTGGAGAATATCCGCCAGGCCTGGCGCTGGTCGGTGGAGCACGCTTTGGTCGAAGCGCTTTCCGGTGGAGCTTTTGGCTTTTTCTATTTCCTGCACGCGGCAGGGCTGTTCCGGGAGGGCGTCGAGCTTTTCCAGCAGGCGGTGGACCGTTTGCAAACGCTGGCGTGCGGCGACGATCCGGCGGAACAGACCCGGCGCGTGGCTCTGGCCCGGCTGCTGGTCGCGCAGTCGAGCCTCCTCCACGCTGCAGGACGCTATGAGGAGGCTGTCGCTGCTGCGCAGGCAGCGGATCGCCTGGCGTCGCAGATCGCAGCCGTGGAAACGGGGCGGTACCTCCATGCTTACGCTCAGCTTCATTGGGGACGCGCACTCTGGCTGCAGGCGGAGTACAGTGCTGCGCGCGAATGCTTCAATGAGACCGTCTCCACCGCCCGGGAACTGCAAGGAGAGGCCGGGGCGACTGTGCTGCTGCAGGAGCTTGAGGCCGAGGGGCTGTGCGCGCTGTCCGCGCTCGCCTTCGATGCCACGGCGGACGAGGATGAACTGCCCTATATCGAGCGGGCATTGCAAATCTTCGGCGAGATGGGGAACCGCCGGGGAACGGCGCTCGCGCTGAGTGACATGGGGATTTTGATGCTCCGTCGTGCCAGCTACCGGGCCGCACTGGACTACCTCGAGCAGGCACTGCAGCTTTTGCGCGAGATCAGTCAGCGGGGGCTGGAATGCGACGTCCTGAACGATTTGGGCGTCCTGCACTTCATGTTGGGAAGTTATCCCCGCGCGAAGAGCTATTTCGATCTTTCCCTGGAGGCCTCCGAGGAAATCGGTGACCAACAGTCGGTGTGTACGGTATTGGGAAACCTCAGCCTTCTGTGCCGTGCTACGGGCGAGAATGAGATCGCCCGAGACTATGGACTGCAGGCGCTGCGGATTGCGACGGAGATCGGCGACCGCGACACGGTGGGCTATGACTACGCCTACCTGGGACACGCACTGCTGGGGCTGTCGCGCCTGGACGAAGCGGCTGATTTCTACCGCCGGTCATTGGAACTGCGCCTGGAGTTGGGACAGGAGGACCTGACTGCGGAATCCCGTGCCGGACTGGCCCGCGTGCTTCTGGCACAGGGAGAGAAAGCGGCGGCTCTGGAGCAGGTGGACTTGCTCCTGCTCCACCTGAAGGCCCATCCGGGACTGGGCGGGGCGGAAGAACCGCTGCAGGTTTACCTCTCCTGCTTCCAGGTGCTGAAGGCGCTGCGCGACCCGCGCGCTGCGGATCTGCTGGCGACCGCCCACACGCTGTTAGAAACGCAGGCGGCGCAGATCGGCGACCCGCTGCTGCGCACTTCTTTCTTGGAGAACGTGCCTGCGCACCGTGAGATCGTGCGCGCGTGGGAGCAGCAGAAGGATAGACGCTATCCCGATAGCGTGAAGTAATCAATCTGCGGACAAATCCATAATCCACAGATTAGGTCATCACAACAGGGCTTCTGGGATCGCGGGCTTCCAGCCCGCATCCGGAGCGGGCAAGATGCCCGCGATCCCAGCGGCGGGATCATTCGATCACCACGACCACACCGATCTCCGCCCAGGCGTAGAGCGTCTCGGCCTGCGGGATCCCCAGGATGATGCAGCCGAACGAAGCGGGACTGCCCAACGTCCCCTCCCACAGCCGCTGCCCGCTGGAGAGGATCGGCAGCTCGTGGATGCCGTTGTAGACCGTTCCCCCCGCCGGGTAGATCCCCATGAAGTAGGGCATCCACAGATCCTGGACACAATCATAGCAATGATTTGCGCACATCGGCGCAGCGCAAGAATGCCAGCAGCGCCTGGCAGATAGCCGCATTCCTGGTGAGGTGTACTCAAGTACTTGACAGGGGGGAAATTCCATGCTACAATATGATTATTAATCCATATATGAATAATTATTCAGGAGAGTAGGGTTAATATTACTATGCCCATCAATTTCCAAGCGCTACATAACAAAGCCTACGAAATTCGACAACGTAATTTGATTATGATCCATGAGGCGGGCGGGGGTCACACAGGGGGCGACCTCTCGTCAGCCGATATTCTGGCAGCCCTTTACCTCAACGGTGTTTTGAACGTCGATCCCAAGAATCCCCGCGCTCCTGACCGCGACCGATTCTTTATGAGCAAGGGGCATGGTTCAGGTCTACTTTATACGACTCTTGCCTTTGCCGGATTTTTCCCAGAGGAAGAGCTGGCCACTTTTATGAAACCACTTTCGCGCCTGAATGGACATCCCAACGTCCACGTCCCCGGGGTTGAGGCGAATACCGGAGCGTTGGGGCACGGGCTGCCGATGGCAGTTGGGACGGCGATGGCAGCCAAGATGGACGGCGCGGCGTGGCGGACGTTTGTGCTCACAGGTGATGGTGAGCTTCAGGAGGGCAGTAACTGGGAGGCCGCCATGGCCGCTGCGCAGTATCAGTTGGATAACCTGACGCTTATCATCGATCGCAACCGTTTCCAGATGGTTGACCGGACCGAGCGTATCATCGGCCTCGAACCTTTGGCCGACAAGTGGCGCGCTTTTGGCTGGTCGGTGCAAGAGATCAATGGGCACGATTATGAGGAGATCATGCGAACCCTCACTGCCGTCCCCTTCGAGGTCGGAAAGCCTAACTGTGTGATTGCTTATACCCACAAAGGGGAGGGCGTTTCGTTTATCAAGGACCGCGCCGGTTGGCATCACCGGGTACCAACCGAGGAAGAGCTGAACACGGCGCTGGAAGAATTGCGAGGTGCCGTTCAATGAGCGAGTTACACGACTGTCGGAAAGCATTTGCTAACACTTTGGAGGACCTCGCGCGCAGGGACCCGCGGATTGTCGCACTCTCTAACGACTCGATCAGTTCAGCGAGCCTGTCTCACTTTGCCGAGGAGTTTCCAGGCCGATTGTTCAACGTGGGTATTGCTGAGCAGAACATGGTGGGTATAGCCTCCGGTATGGCTAACGGGGGCAAGATCCCGTTTGTCGCCGCTGCCGCCTGTTTTCTGACCGGGCGGGCGCTCGAGCAGATCAAGAATGACGTGGCCTACACGGGCACCAACGTGAAGCTGTGCGGAGTGAGTCCCGGACTGGCCTACGGCCCGCTAGGAGGGACACACCATTCCATCGAGGATATCGCGTGGCTGCGGGCCATTGCCAATATGACGATCATCGTGCCCGCCGACCCGTTGGAGACGGAGCAGGCCGTGCGCGCTGCAACCGACTTTGTTGGGCCGGTGTATCTGCGTATTAGCCGCATGGGCGTGCCCGTCGTTCACGCTGCGGATTATCGCTTCGAGATTGGTAAGGCTGTGTGCCTGCGGGAGGGGACTGACGTCACGCTCGCTGCTTGTGGGACGCTCGTCCCGCGTGCGTTGGAGGCAGCGGCGCTGCTGGAGGCAGAAGGCATACAGGCGCGCGTTATCAACATGGCCACGGTCAAGCCCATCGACCGCGAGGCGATCGTCGCGGCAGCCGTCGAGACGGGCGGCATCGTGACGGCGGAAGAGCATACGATCTACGGCGGGTTCGGCAGCGCCGTGGCCGAGATCGTAGCGACGACCCATCCGGTGCCAATGCGCATCCTCGGTATTCCCGGCGTCTTTGCGCCCACGGGTTCCTCTGAGTTCTTGTTTGAGCACTTTGGCCTCACGCCGCAGGGCATCCACGACGCCGCGCTTGAGCTGATAAAATCGCGAGGGCTGTAATGAACGAGAATATCCTGGCAATTGACCAGGGGACGACGAACACCAAAGCGTTGGTCGTCAGTCCGGCGGGAACGATCCTGGCACGCGGTTCGCAGCCGACAGCTATCAGCTATCCGCAGCCTGGCTGGGTGGAGCAGGACGCGTTGGAGGTGTGGCGCTGCACCCGCGCGGCGATTGCCGAGTGTTTGAGTGCGCTTGACAAACCCAACTTGGCTGCAGTCGCCATCACCAACCAGCGTGAAACGGCGCTGGTGTGGGAGCGGGAGACGGGGCAGCCGGTCGGCCCTTGTGTCGTGTGGCAGTGCCGGCGCAGCGCGCCGTTCTGCAGCCAACTCAAGCGGGAAGGGGCTGAGCCGCTCCTGCGAGAGCGCACCGGTCTGCAAGTCGATCCGATGTTCTCGGCCAGTAAGCTCCGCTGGATCCTCGAGCATACGGAGGATGGTTTTCGCCGTGCCGAACAGGGAGAGCTGTGCGCCGGCAACATCGATGCCTGGGTGCTGTGGAATCTGACAGGAGGCGCGGTTCACGCTACCGACCTGACGAACGCGTCGCGGACCCAATTGCTCAATCTGCGCACGCTCGCGTGGGATGAAGACGCATTAAACCTGTTTGGCATCCCGGCGGCTGCCCTCCCGGAGATCAAACCGTCGAGCGCACTCTATGGCGAGACGACACCGCTGGACGATCTGCCGGGCGGCATTCCCATCGCCGCTATGATCGGCGACTCACACGCGGCGCTCTACGGACAGGCAGGCTTTAAGCCGGGCAGTATCAAGGCTACCTACGGAACCGGCTCCTCGTTGATGACACCAATCGAACAACCAACCCTCTCGGAAAATGGTCTTTCGACCACCATTGCCTGGGCGTGCGCGAAAGCGACCTACGCCCTTGAAGGCAATATCTATGCCACCGGGGCGGCGGTGCAGTGGTTGGGCGAGTTGTTGGGGCTTGCCGACCCGGGGCCTGGGG
>JAVEWB010000137.1:0-6494 GCA_034004765.1 Anaerolineae bacterium | reverse complement strand
TGGGTCCCCTCCTCTCTACACACACGCGCTACTTTTAAAGTACCACCACCGCTATTTTTATTCTATGTGAGCCTATCATAAATGTCAAATCTAAAAACAATTTATGAGTTTAAGAACGGTATAGGACAGCAAAACGGCACAAGCGGCCCTTAAGAAAAACGGCGCGCCTCTTACAAGGCGCGCCGTCCAAAGATAGACAAATCTATGGCTCAGCGATTGCGAATGGTGGCCTGTGCTGCCGCCAAACGTGCCACAGGAACACGGAACGGCGAGCAGCTCACGTAATTGAGGCCGGCCCGGTAGCAGAAATCGATGGACTTGGGATCACCACCGTGCTCACCACAGATGCCGATCTCCAGATCCGGATTGGCCGCCTTCCCTTCCTCGACGCAAAGCTGCACCAGCCGCCCTACGCCCACCTGATCCAGTGATTGGAAGGGATTCTCCGGCAGGATACCCCGCTCGACATACTGAAGCAGGAACTTGCCCTCGGCATCATCACGGCTGTACCCGTAGGTCATCTGCGTCAGGTCATTGGTGCCAAAGGAGAAGAACTGCGCGTACTGCGAGATCTCAGCCGCAGTCAGGGCCGCGCGTGGAACCTCGATCATCGTGCCGAACATGTAATGCACGTCGACCCCTTCTTCCTTCATCACGTCCCGAGCAACCGCTTCCAGCTTCTCGCGCTCCAGCTTGAGCTCATTCACATGCCCCACCAGCGGGATCATCACTTCCGGCATGACCTTGACTCCCCGCTTGGCGCAGCGACAGGCCGCCTGGATGTAAGCGCGCGTCTGCATCTCCGTCAACCCCTTGTACATGATGCCGGCACGACAGCCGCGCAGGCCCATCATTGGATTGACTTCCCACATGCTGTTCACCACGTCGAGCATCTTCTCTTTCTCGGCCAGCTCGGGTGAAGTGGGGTCGGTGCAGCGCAGCTTCACCACCTCCTCCAGCAGCTTCTCACGTTCGGGCAAGAACTCGTGCATGGGCGGATCGATCAGACGCATAATCACCGGCTTGCCATCCATGGCCTCGAAGATCCCTTCGAAATCCAGCTCCTGGATAGGCAGCATCTCAGCCAGCGCCGCCTCGCGCTCCGCGTCGGTCTTGGCCATGATCATGCGCACCACCGCATCGCGGGCCCGCTCGTCAAAGAACATGTGCTCAGTACGGCAAAGGCCAATCCCCTCTGCCCCGAAGATGATCGCCTGCTTGGCGTCCCTGGGGTAGTCAGCATTGGCGCGCACCCCGATCTTGCGGATCTCGTCCGCCCAGCTCAGGAGCTTGATCAAGTCGGTCTGTTTCTCGTACTCGGGCTTGATCGTTGTGACCGCGCCCAGGTACACTTCACCGACAAAGCCATCGATAGAGATGATATCGCCTTCCTTCACCACAATGCCATCCGGGGTCGTAAACTGACGGCGTCCCGCATCGACATTGATCGCCTCGCAGCCGGCAACACAGGGCAGGTTGTTCCCCCGCGCGACCACGGCGGCATGGGAGGTGGCCCCACCCTTCTGCGTCAGCACACCCTTGGAAGCCATCATCCCCGAGACGTCATCGGGGGAGGTCTCAGGGCGCACCAGCACTACCGCTTCCCCACTCTCGGCAATTTCTTTAGCACGAGCAGCATCGAAAATTGCCATTCCCACAGCAGCACCGGGGGAAGCATTCAACCCTCGCGCGATGATGGTCTTCTTGGCTTTGGGATCAAAGCTGGGGCGCAGGAGCAGATCGACATAGTCGGGCACGACCCGCATGACAGCCTCTTCCTTGCTGATCATGCCTTCCTCGACCAGATCAACCGCGACTTTCACCGCAGAAGATGCCGTGCGCTTGCCCGTCCGCGTTTGCAACATCCACAGCTTGCCCCGCTCGATGGTGAACTCCATGTCCTGCATGTCCCGATAGTGGGACTCCAACATGGAAACAATCTCGACGAACTGCTGATAGGCCGCCGGCATGGATTCTTCCAGGCTGGGATATTTGGCGGCGCGCTCTTCCTCCGAAATGCCCCGGGACTCTGCCCATGCCCGAGAAGCTGCCAGGCTGGTCTTCTGCGGTGTGCGAATACCTGCAACCACATCCTCGCCCTGGGCGTTGATGAGGAACTCGCCGTAAAGCTCAGGAGCGCCCGTTGCCGGGTCACGGCTGAAAGCTACACCGGTGGCGGAATCCTTGCCCATGTTGCCGAAGACCATCGAGCAGACATTGACCGCCGTACCCCAGTCGTGCGGGATGCCCTCGTGATCACGGTAAGCAATAGCGCGCGCGCCGTTCCAGGAATTGAAGACCGCTTTGATCGCCAGAGCAAGCTGCTTATCAGGATCGGTGGGGAATTCCTCGCCGAAGTGCTCCTTGTACATCTTCTTATACTCGGCCACCAATGTCTTCAGCCCTTCCAGGCTTACATCCGCATCACTGGTCACGCCCTCTTTCTGCTTGAGTGCCTCGAGCTTCTCCTCGAAATGCTCCCGCGCATAGTTCATCACGATATCAGAGAACATCGTGATAAACCGCCGATAGGCATCATAGGAGAACCACTCGTTGCCGGTCAACTTTGCCAGCGCCGCACGGGTTTCGTCATTCAGCCCGAGGTTCAGAACGGTATCCATCATGCCCGGCATGGACATGCGCCCACCGGAGCGCACGGAGACCAGCAGAGGATTGGACGAATCACCGAATTTTTTCCCGGTCTGCGCCTCCAGGTCCCGCAGCGCCGCCATGGACTGTTCCCACATGCCCTCAGGGAATTCCCCTGTCTTCATGTACTCCACACAGGCTTCAGTGGTGATCGTGAAGCTCGGCGGGACAGGTGCGCCAGAAGCCGTCATCTCAACCAGCCCGGCACCCTTGCCACCAAACATGATCTTCATTTCATCAAAACTTGGCTCGTGTCCTAAAACTTTAGTGTACTCAGATTTCCCATCTCTCGCCAGATAAACCCATTGCTTTGCCATACTTTTCCCCCTTGAACGTCTAAGGATTCTTATGTGGTAAACAATCTCAATGAGAGATTGCACTATCTCAGTGGAAGATTATACTATAAACGTATCCCCGCACAAACAACAAAACCTCATTGAAAACACAACGTCCCAAGAGCAAAACGCTCCCGGGACGTTCAATTCCGATTACGAAGCCGGTCAACCATAAAAGATCAAGGCTCCTGCTCACTGACAATGACGCGCCGCTGCAAGACGAACCAATCCGCGATAGTGCGGAAGCGATCCCCGGTCCGCATGAGCGGAGAAAGCTGCACGCCCTGGACACGCGCATCGACAGCGTACGTGTAGATGGGGACATAAACCGGAATAGCCGGAAGCTCTTCCATGAAGATCTGCTGGAACTCGCGATACAACGCCGTCCGCTGCGTGCGATCGACGGTCAGGCGGGCCTGTTCGATGACTTCGCTGACGCGGCGATGGCGGAAGCCGGCATAGTTCTGCCCCACCAGCGCCTGCGTCTCGTGCCACAAGGGATACGGATCCGGATCACCGGGCAGCACCAGGTGCGCTAACGCAGCTTCGTAGCTTCGCACCTCCAACGCACCGCTCAACGCCAGAGGTTGCACCGTCTGCAAGGTAACCGAGATCCCCAATTTGGACCATTGGTCCACAATGGCCTGTCCCAAGGCCACATCCGAGGATTCATCCGCCACCGTCAAGGAAAAAGCAAAGGGCACCCCCTCGCGATTACGGAGCGTTTCGGTAGGGGATGAACGGCTCCAGCCGGCATCTTCAAGCAGTGTCTGAGCCTGACTCAAATCATAGGTGTACGCCGGAACACCGTCAGTGCTGTACGCCCAGGTTCCGGGCAGCAAAGGTGTCTGAGGCACAACAGCCTGGCCCATCAAGACAGTATCGACCAGTGCCTGACGGTCCAGTCCATAAAGCAGCGCCTGCCGCACCGGAGCCTGCGCAAAGGGATGGGTATCGGAAATAAGCTCGTTGAAATAGAGCATCGCCATCTTGGCGCTCGGTGCGGAGTAAAAATTCAAGGTCTCCAGCGGCCACACATCAGGCAAGATTTCCGCCGGGACACGGGCGATTCCCTCCACCAGTCCCTCTTCATAAGCTTCGAACGTTGCCCGGGGCGTGGGATAAAAGCGCAACACGATATTCTCAATATATGGGTCCGCGCCGTAATATCGCGTGAAGCGCTTCAATGACACTTCAGTAATCTGCCCTTCTGTCACCACGACATCCATCAAACGGAAAGGCCCGGTTCCTACAGGCGCGCGGTTGAACGCCGCTGACGGCAGTTCAGCCGCAGAAATACCACCAAGCAGATGCGAGGGCAGCAGCCCGATGCTGACATAATCCAGGAAAGGTGCAAATGGCTCCGTAAGGCCGAACTGCACCGTGAGATCGTCCGTTTTGACAGCGTGCACCGACTGCCAGAGTGATCCGATATCGGCTGGACCCGGGTAGTCGGGGTCCTGGAGCAGCCCAACGGTGAAGAGAACATCATCGGCAGAGACCGGAGTGCCATCGTGCCAGATGGCGCGGGGGTTCAGATGAAAGGTGTACGTGATCCCGCCGGGGTCAATCTCCCATCCCAGTGCCAGATCGGGCACGACCTCACCGTTCATGGTCATGCGCGTGAGGCCGCTGAAGGTGAGTGCTACCACATCACTGTCGGCGTCATTGTAGAAGCTGAGCAGCGGATTGAGCGATTGCGGGTAACCGCTCACACTCTCGACATAAGTGCCCCCAGGAGCCGGGCGAAACTCAGTCGTGTAGGTAGCCGCCAGGTAAGTCAACATCCCTGCGGCCAGGAGAAAGCCCATCCCGACTAAAAATACTTGCCACCCAATACGACGGAACATAGGATTCACACGGCAAATAAAAGGACGGAGGCAAAAGGTACGAGGGAGCCCCTCGTGCAGCCTTTCACCTTCGCCCTGAGAGATCTTGAAATCCTGTTACCCTACCAGGACTACGTTAATAAGGGCAACCAGGAGAAAGAGCACGGAGGCACCCACCGTCAGTTGAAAAAGCAAAAGCTCCGCTCCCCGACGTTTGCGGACCAATCCTGTCTGAGAACCACCGAAAACCCCTCCCAGTCCGGCACTGCGGACTTCGAAGAGGACTAAGACGGTCAAAACAATCCCCAAGATGATTTGAACCACATTAAGATAAACCTGCATGCTTTATGGCCCTCCACTAGCAGAATGAAGCATTATTATAACACGCTACAATGAAATGACAAAAACGGCACGCTCAGGTTCTTAGCCGAGCCGACGGTAGAAAAGCGGCAAAGGATCCACCGCCGTATCCGAGAAAGTCAAGGCCTCCGACACCCGGCGCACCGCCGCATCTCGCCGGGAAGCATCATTAGCGTGTACGGTAAAGAGAAGCTGCCCCGGCGCAATCGGATCACCGACCTTGCAGTGCATCATCACACCCACCGCATAATCGATCAAATCTCCCTTCTTCTCACGTCCGCCACCCAATCCCACCACCGCCATACCGATCTCATCCGTGCGAACAGCAGCCAGATAGCCCGCTCTGTCAGCCGTCACCGGCACAATCAAATGCGCTTCAGGCAAGCGCTGCGGCTCCTCGATATACCGCAGATCCCCGCCCTGCGCCTCGACAAGCTGGCAAAACTTCTCCCAGGCCTTTCCCGACGCCACAGCCTCCGCTGCCAGTTGCTTACCTTCGGTCTCGTCACGAGACTGCCCGCCCAACGCCAACATCTCGCCGGCAACCACAAGGCAGTGCTCCTTAAGGTCCTCAGAGCCTCCGCCATGCAGCGCAGCGATGGCCTCTTTTACCTCCAGCGCATTGCCCACGGCATCGCCCAAAGGTTGATTCATGTCGGAGATCAGTGCGGTCACCCTGCGTCCCACCTCTTTGCCGATAGAGACCATACCCTCGGCCAGGGCTTCCGCATCCTCCAGCGTCTTCATGAACGCTCCTGTCCCAACCTTCACATCAAGGACGATAGCATCCGCACCGGCGGCAAGCTTCTTACTCATAATCGATCCCATGATCAGCGGCAAGCTGGGCACAGTACCGGTCACATCCCGCAGCGCATAGAGTTTGCCATCAGCGGGAGCCAGATTAGCAGATTGCCCGGTCAGCACGATCCCTATCCGCTGTAGCTGGCTCTTAAACTCTGCGACGGTGAGATCACTGCGATATCCGGGGATCGACTCCAATTTATCCAGCGTCCCCCCTGAGAAACCCAGCCCTCGCCCTGACATCTTGCCCACAGGGAGGCCGCAGGCAGCCACAGTTGGCGCTACAACCAGGCTCACCTTGTCCCCCACCCCGCCGGTGGAGTGCTTATCCACCACAATCGGCGCAATGTCCTTGAGATCGAGCACTTCGCCCGAATAAGCCATGGCCAGCGTGAGATCGCGTGTCTCACGGCTATCCATCCCCCGCAACATAATGGCCATCAACAGGGCCGAGGCCTGGTAGTCGGGGATCTGACCTTGGGTATAGCCATCGAGAAAGGCATGGATCTCTTCGGTAGTC
>JAVEWB010000136.1:0-6496 GCA_034004765.1 Anaerolineae bacterium | reverse complement strand
CCGTTCCGCGGCGGTTGAGGAAGAAGATGATCTGCTGGTGCTGTCCCAGCGCATGATCGACCGCCTGCTGCAGCACACTGCTGAAGATGGCACGGTTCCCCGCTTTGAGTTCGGCCCGCATGTCCACGATCTGCACGGGGGGCAGGCTGATGGTGCAGGCTTCCGGGCTTTCCGCCAGCGGACGGTAGCGGTTTTCCGGCAGATGGAGGTGCTGCTGCCAGTCCAGAATGCGCTGGCGGTGCCCCAAGATCCGGCGGGGCATTTCCAGAAGCCGGTAGCGTCCGGCTTGGGCGCGGGCGTAGGCCTCGAGCGAGGGGGTGGCGCTTCCCAGCAGCACCAGCGCGCCGGTACGGCGGGCCAGCTCTTCCGCGACGTCGCGCGCGTGATAAAAGGGCCGAGAGCCTTGTTTGTAGCTGCTGTCCTCTTCTTCGTCTAAGACGATCAGCCCCAGGTGTGAGAAGGGTGCGAAGAGGGCCGACCGTGCGCCGACCAGGACCGTGAGTTCACCGCTCCGCACGCGCCGCCAGGTGTCGTATCGCTCCCCGTCGGTCATGCCACTGTGCCAGACACCGACGCGTCCGGGGAAGCGCAGGACGAAGCGGCGCACGGTCTGCGGCGTGAGGCTGATCTCCGGCACCAGGATCAGCGCTTGACGGCCCTGCGCCAGGACCTTCTCCGTGGCGCGGAGGTAGAGCTCCGTCTTGCCTGAGCCGGTGACTCCCAGCAGCAGGGCCGGTGCCGGCGGTGTGCTGCCGGGATCGAGCCAGGGGGCTATCTGTTCCCAAACGGCCTGCTGGTCGGGAAGCAGTATTGGGGCCTCCACAGGGGTGAAGATGAGATCTTCGAGCGGGTCGCGGATCATCTCCTCGCTGTTGAAGGCGATCAGGCCGCGGGCGTGCAATTTTTGTAGGTGGGACATCTGCGCCCCCGTCTCGGCGCAGACCACCGTGACCTCGACCGGCTGCCGTTCTTGCTGCAGGAAGGTGAGCACTGCCCGGTAAAGTTCAAGCCGCTTCAGTTTGTCTAACCCCGCTTCCCAGGTCTCCGGTGGGCTGATCAAGGAGGCCATCCGCACGGTTTTGGGGTGCATGACCGGCAGGTGGCGCTGCTGCTCTACGGCGATCAGCCCCCGGCGGCGCAGTTCGGTAATGGCCTGCGGCCAGGCCGTCCCTTTCATGACGGCGCCGACCTGTGACCGCTTGAGGGAGCCGCGTGTGATGAGGAGGCGCAGCAGCGCTGCACCGGTTTCGGAAAGCTGCTCCGGGGCCTGGCTGACCAGGGGCCGCAGTTCCTGGGTGGTTTTAGGACGCAGGCCCGGCGGGAGCATGATCCGCACACATTCGTAAAGCGAGGTCAACGTCTCGCGTTCCATCCAGCCCGCCAGATCCAAAAGCTGCGGTTTCAACACCGGCTCCGGATCGAGAGTGCTGTCGATGGGGCGCGTATCCGGGACGGACGCGACCTCGGAGAGCGTCATGACCACGCCGGGCACCTTCTGTTGGCGAAACGGCACGATGACCAGCACACCCGGACGGATCACCCCTGCCATCTCTTGCGGAATGGCATAGTCGAACAGGGGTAGCTCCCTGGATTTGATAGGAAGGAAGACTAAGACCTGGGCGTACATCGCGTTTGTGCCTACATTCTCCTGTGAGAAAGAGGACAAGCCGGCGGCTTATCCTACTGGGGTGCCGGTTCTTCCAGCAGCCCCTCCAACGTCTCATCTCTGCCGAAGGGTGTGCCCGGCGCAACGCCCTCGATGCGCACTAAGGTTCCCACCGGTGCCCATTCGAAGAGCTTCCCTGCGTCGCCGACATCCAGGATGATGCAGCCATACGAGGCGGGCCAGCCCAAGACGCCACCCCAGAGCCGCCGTCCATCCGCGGTAATGGGAAGTTCGTGAATACCGTTGTAGAACGTTGGCCCCTCTTTGTAAATGCCCATGAAATAGGGCATATCCAGACTCCAGCGCTGTGCGTAGGCATCCTCTTCTTTCATCAGCACCTGGAACTGCCCGGCGATGGTGGGCGTGGTCGACATGCCGCTGGAGATGGTGAACTCGAAGAGCAGCACGTCTTCTTCGTACGCGCGGAGCTTCTGCTCCGGCAGGTTGATCTCGATGCGCTTGCCCGGCACGATGGGCTCCGAAACCAGCACGTCGATCGAGGGGACGACCAGCACCTGCCCGGCACTCAGCCCCTCCGGGTCGACGGTGGGATTGGCTTCCTCGAACCGCCACTGCGGGAAGCCGAAGCTGTAGGCGATGTCGAAGAAAGCATCGCCGGGTTGGACCACGTAGCTCTTTTCCGGATGGCGGACGCGCGCTCTGGCCTGATGCTCCCCGGCCTCCAGGGCCTTGATCACCTGCCGCACAGTGTCACGCACGTCGAGGGATCGCTCCTCGCCTAACTGTGAACTCACGCTCTCGACCCACGCGGTTGCAGCTTCCGCGTTGCCTTGGAGCTCCATGCGGGCTTCGCCATTCTCATCTTTGGTCACGGGGAACAGCCAGGTGATCATCGTAGCCGGTTCGGCGTTGAGTTCCGTTTTGTACTCCGTGAGGGGATCATCGACGATCAGCGTGAAGGGTTGTGCCAGGAAGGCCTGCGCTTCGCTGTAGGCCGGCTCGGGCTCGGCCAGGTGCGGCGGCACGGCTTCGGGTGACAGGGTGACTTCCTCGATCCCGGCGGCTAGTTCCTCGGTGACCGTCCGAACTCCGGATTCGATATCGAGGGTTTGCCCCGGTTGCCCCGGATGCGCAACGACACCCGCCGGCCCCAGCTCAAGTCGGGCCTCCGTGGGTGCAAGGGTGACGGCGGCGGCGACGCTTTCCACCGCGGCCCGCACCTTCGCCGGGTCGGCAGAGATGACGACCGGATCGAGGTCGTGCGGCTGCATCAGCAGCATGAGAGCGTTCCATGCGCGTGTGAGCTGCGAGGGGCTCTGTCGCCCTACCTGATACGCCGCTTCTGCCGTTGCGTGTGTATCGTAGGCCTGATCCAGCACGGCCCAACTGAGCCGCCAGGCCTGCTCTCCCACCCGCAGTGTGATGCCCTTTTCGGCGGGGGTCGGCAGTCCGCTTTGCAGTGCTTCGGCGGCATCGGCTATAGCCATCCCGCCAAGATCGACCCCTTGCACGGAGACGCCGGGATAGATGCGCTCCTTGTAGAGAAAGCCATATCCAACCACGCCGAGCGCGGCTGCCACGATCACCAGCACAAGAACGATCATTCCCCACTTACGCCATTGCTTCATCTCTCGTTACCTCTCCGACAATAGGGAGGCTCTGGCTGCAGCACGAAGCACCGCAGTCAAAGCTCTAAAATTCTTTCCATAAGGTCTGGTACAGACGCAGCAGACTGCGTCCCATGCGTTCCCAGGAGAAGTGCTCCGCAGCGCGCCAGCGAAGCTTCTCCCCCAATTCTCTTCCGACTTCCGGATTGCGCAAGGGGAACGCCACCGCTTTGGCCAGCGCCTCGGCATCTCCCATGGGGGTGGCATAGATCCCCAGCTTGCCCAGGTATTCCCGGCTGACCTGGGTATCATAGGCCACGGTGGGCAGGGCCATGGCCATGTAATTGAGGATTTTCCCGCTGCCCTCCGTCGCCGAGATCTTCGGCGCGATGGCGATGTCCCCCAGCGCCAGATACTTCGGGGCTTCTTCGTAGTACGTCTTCCCCGTGAAGACGACCTCGGCGGGTGTCAGGCCGAGCTCCTGCGCCTGATGCCGATATTTTTCGACGCCGGGGAACCCCATGATCAGGAAGGTCACCGGATAGTCGTGCCGGCGCAGCCAGGCGGCCGCCTGGAGCATCTGCGGGATCCCCTGATAGTCGGCCAGGAGACCGAGATAGACGACCACTTTGTGCTCTGCCGGGATGCCTAACGCCGCTCGCTGCTCCCGCTTTTCCTCAGGTGTGAGACACTGGGGGCAGAAGAAATCCAGGTTCACGCTGTCGGGCAGCGGAGTGACGCGCTCTTCCCGACCGAAGCTTTTGGCGAGCAGTTCGGTGCCGTGCGTCGTGCTGGTGACGATCGCATCGGGCATCTGGGTGATCCGCGCCTCCAGCCGCCGCCACCAGTAATACATGATCGTCCCTGCATCGATGAAGCCGTGATCGGCCATCTCCCCGGTCATGCTGCCCTGGAAATCGAAGACAACGGGGACATGCAGCAGGCGTCCCAGGACGGAGCCGATCAGCCCGCCTTCATGGAGATGGCCGTGGATCAGGTGAGGTTTCCAGCGGAGCGCCTCTTGCAGCGCGCGCCAGGAGAGCAGCACGTCGAAAGCGATCTTGTGGCGTGACGAGCCGACCTCGTAGTCCGCCCGCCATGGCGTGGGACTGGAGCGCACGATGTCCAGTCCCGGCCAGTCGCGGCCCATGTAATAGGTGACGATCCGGACCTGCATTCCTTGAGCGAGCAAAGCCCGCGTTTCTTCCAGGATGCGGACATGACACCCATAATCCAGAAAGAAGGAAGTGGGAGCAATCATCAAGATGCGTCGCGGCTCTTCGGTCATCTTATCTCGTCATGTATCATCCGCAGCTTGAAGCGCCGCCAGCAGTGCATCCTCTTCCGCGGTACTGTGGTGTTGGCGGATCAGCGCTACGGTGCGTGGTGTTGCGCCCGCCTGTGCTGCCAGCTCCGCGCCCCAGACGGGATGCAGCCGGCGGATGACAAACCCCCTGCGCCAGCCGCGGGGCGTTTCCTCCTGCGCCCACCGTTCTGCCCGGATGGGCAGGAAGTGCTCGGCCAGCACGACGATCACCCGTTCCCACAATCGGGGCGGGGCGGTGATCTTTCCGGCGTCATGCAGCAGCGCCGCCACCAGCAGATCCGCATCCTGATGCCCCTGCGACTCCAGTGCACGGCATACTGCAATTCCGTGGTGCTGCTCCGCCCGGGACATCCGGCGGAACAGCGCCATCAGCCCGGGTGTGAGGCGCGACGCCGCATAGGCGACATCGACGGGCAAAAAGGGAGCCCACAACGTGCTGAAAAACTGTGTGCTCCGATACCAGATGCGAGGTACTTTTACCACAGCAATAAGCTAAATAGAATGCGATATAAGGGCGTTGCCATCCAGGAGACCAGGTCGATCCCCAACTGTGGCAGTACAAAGAGCACGGCCATCAACAGGTAAGGTGCAATCGGCTCCAATTGCTCGATGAAGTCCGCAATGTTGGGCGGGGCGACTCCTGCCAGCACGCGTGAGCCATCCAGCGGGGGGACAGGGATCATATTGAACGCGACCAGACCGATGTTGACCGAGATGGCCATGATCAGGATTTTGATGGCCCAGTCCACCTGCGAGGAGGAAGGCATCGGCGCTACGACGAAACGGAGGATCAGGGCGAGCACGATCGCCTGGATGAAGTTCGAGAACGGCCCGGCCAGTGCGGAGAGCGCCATCCCCAGGCGTGGGTTAGACACTCTGTGCATGCGATACGGATTCACGGGTGCGGGGCGTCCCCAACCGAAGCCCGTCAGCAAGATCAAGATCGTGCCGAGGGGATCGAGGTGCACGAAAGGGTTGAGGGACAGCCGTCCCTCGGCTTCTCCGGTGGTATCCCCCAGCAGACTGGCTACCCAACAGTGTGACCACTCGTGGATGGGGATCCCCAACATGACGACGATAAGACGTGCGAGCACTACATCGGATGTAAGCCCAAACATTGGTTGACTCCTACTTTCTGCGTTAACCTGACGGAGACCTTTTTCGGCCTCTGTGCTTTGTGTAATGGTGTCCCTATTATGCCTTTGAATCGTCTTGCGTCAAAGCCGTACGTTGCATGGAGGTGCAGCGAGGGCATCAAAATCTCTGTATTTCTTTGTGAGGGTGGCATTCGGGACTCAGGAAGATGCTCCTGCAGGAAACTCCGTAGTTTCGGAGATGCCCGGGAGCAGTTGCCGCTTCCGGGCATCAGGAGTGTAACGCTATCGGGGAGCTCGTGTTGCGTGGGCCTGTGATCCATACAGCAGTTGAAATTGAAGGCTTACTCAGCTACAGTATCTATCTCCTTCCTATAGACTATGGCCGCCACGGAAAACACGACGATGAAGGTCATGCAGCTTAAGAGGAATGGTAATCCGTGGAAATCCATTTGGGGGTTGTTTGCACGCATGCCCAGACTGAGCAAGGAATACGGGAAGAACAACGCGTATCCTTTTGCCAAAGCTGCAAGACCGATCACACCGCCAATCAATGCAACGCCTACCGGCACGGCAAAGGAACGGATGACAAGAGAAATCAGAAGCTGCATTGCACAGACCGCCGTTCCGCCAAGGACGCCACAGAGCAGCCAGGAGGAAAGTTCCAGTGGAATGGGGGCTGTGATTCCTGCCAGTTTCCCGCAGATCAGGAACAGAACGGCAATCCATGCTTCGGTCAAGATCACCATGGAAACTGCTGTCATCAGCTTGGCCAGATACGTATCTATAAACCGTACCGGTGCGGTCATGACCGCGTTCCAGTTGTAGTTCAAATGCTCCA
>JAVEWB010000135.1:1959-6518 GCA_034004765.1 Anaerolineae bacterium | reverse complement strand
GAGTCAGTGCAGCAGACGATCGTGCGACGGATCTTTCTGGTAGCCCGTCCCGCCGGACAATCCTCTGCCCGTCGTCCTGACCTGACCGCGCAGCACCGCAATCTGCAGGCCATTGGGGGAAGTTCTCAAGCCGCTTCGCAGCCGCAGCCCCAGGCCCACAGCGGGGCACGCAAGTTAGGCCGCAATGATCCATGTTGGTGTGGCAGCGGAAAAAAATATAAAGACTGCCACTGGCGCGCCGATCAGCAGGCAGGTAAGATACGGTATATCGAGGATAAAGCTGAAGAACGTCGCCGCTGATGCCCGGGAGGATGGCATGTTCAACGATAGCTTAACGGGTCGCGTATTTCGTGATATGGATCCAGACCTGCTGGAATTCCTAAATTCATACATCGACACCTTTGTCAAGTGGGATCTCCTGAGTTTTTTCTACAACAACCCCCACACCATCGACACGGTCGATAATATTGCGCGCTACGCCGGTCGGGACGAGGAGACCGTACAGCAAGAACTGACGGGACTGGCTGCCAAGGGGCTTCTGGAAGAAACCAAAATGGGCGAACTGGTCGTCTATGCGCTGACACCGAACCTGAAAATACGCGATCAGCTTTCCCGCTTTGTCGAAGCCAGCGAAGATCGACAATTTCGCATCCGGGCGATCTATCACGTGATCAAAAACATGCGAGAAGAGTGATGAAACGCGGGAAACAGGAGACAGCATCACAACCGGGTGAGTGCAGCGCCGAGCGCGTTCACAGTGGGGTCCCAGGGCTGGACGACATGCTCCACGGCGGCTACATGCCCTGCACCGCCAATCTGGTGGAAGGCGCACCGGGATGTGGGAAAAGTACCCTGGGCATGCAGTTCATCCATGATGGAGCCCTTCATGGAGAGCCGGGCATCATCCTGACCTTCGAGCAATTCCCCGAACATTATTACCGCGATGCGGCTGCCTTCGGCTGGGATTTTCACAGCCTGGAACAACGGGGGCTGGTCAAAATCATCATGAGCAGCCCGGAAGTGTGCAAAGCGGATCTGCAGCGCTCCGACGGCAAAATCGGGCAGCTTATTTCTGAGATGAAGGCGAAAAGAATTTTAGTCGAGAGCCTGTCCCATTTCGAACGGATCAGCAGCAATCCCCTGATCCTGCGCAACCTCACCTACAGCTTCATCAATGCGCTGAAGCGCGAGGGATTGACCGCGGTGCTCACACGCGAAAGCCACGTGCTGTTGGGCGATGATAGAGAAGAAGAGGAAAGTGAAGGCAGTTTCAGTTTCTTAGTCGATTCCTATCTCATGTTACGGTATGTCGAAATCGAGAGCGCCATCCAACGCGCTGTGATCCTGCTAAAGATGCGCGGCAGCGCCCATGATACGCACATTCGCCAATTTGAAATTGGTGCACAGGGTATGTATATTCAGGAGCCCTTCAGAGGCCGCGAGGGCCTTATGAGCGGCAGCCCACGGCAAATGGCGGAATCGTTCGTCAAAGCATTTGTACGGCGGTGAAAACATGCAATTCCTAAAGCTGGTCCTGGCATCCTTCGGTTGGGCAGGCATCCTGGTGCTCCAGATAATGCTTCTGTACATTGCACGGTTCTTCCAGCGCAGTTCAGGTAAAAAAACAGGGTATCCCCTTTATTGGATTCCCATAGGGTTGACCTTTATCGGAGCAGGTCGCTATCTGCTGAAGCTCTATACGCTCAGCCCCGGGCCCGATTTCACCGGGGATCCCATCGCCAACCTCTGCCTGTTCTGTGCAGGGATCTTCCTGATTGTGTTAAGTGGCCGCCTTTACGAACAGATGATGGGAGGGAGCTGTCCATGAACACCCTACAGATCTTGACCTCGCATCTGGGATTGATAGCACTGGGCAGTACCATTTACATCATCCAGCTTTTGAAAGCATTCAGCCGCCGCATCGGGGAAGTCACCAAAATGCCGGCATACTATCGCTGGTTCGATGCCGGCAGTGCCCTCATCGCCGTCGCGTTCCTGGGTCAGGCATTCCTCTGTAGCGCAGCTTTGACCGGGCAGCCCGCGATGCTCCTCAGCCCGACCTTTGCGCTGTGCATCCTGCACCTGCCCCTGGCATTAGGAGCAGGGATCACCCTGGTCATCGCCTTCATCTATTGGGGGTGGCTGATTCATGAGCATTAACCTGCAAAACATCTGGTCCCAAATCAACTTAGTCAGGAATCGGGAGGGCGCGATGCTCACCGAAGAATCCAAGAGACAGTTGAGTGAGTGGGCCCACAATCTCCCCAAGATCGATTTGCATCGGCATCTTGAAGGATCCCTACGGCTGAAAACGCTGGCAGATATCGCCATCGAGCACGGCATCGACCTGCCCAGCTACGATATAGAACAGTTGCGCCCTTACGTCCAGGTCACCGATGAACAGCCCGATTTCCATCGCTTCTTGGAGAAATTCAAATTACTGCGCCTGTTTTATACCTCTAAAGAGGCCGTACAGCGCATCGCCCGTGAGGCCGTGATCGACGCATACGAAGATAATATCCGCTACCTGGAACTGCGCTTCAACCCCATTGCGCTCTCGCGGATCCAGCACTTTTCCCTTGAGGATGTCGTGGAATGGGTCATCGAGGCCACCGATCAGGCCCAGATCGAAACCGGAACGCGGACCTGCCTGATCCTGCAGATCGGGCGAGACGAACCATTGAAAGTTGCCGAAGAGATCGTCGAGCTGGCGATTTCCCACTACGGCACCCTGATCCGCGGGGTCGACCTGGCCGGAGACGAGATCAACTACCCGGCGAGCAAGTTCATCGAGCCCTTCAAGAGGGCCAGAGAGGCGGGGTTGGGCATTACCGTCCATGCAGGCGAGGCCTCAGGGGCGGAGAGCGTGCGCACCGCCGTGAACGCACTGGGAGCCCAACGGATCGGCCACGGCATCAGCGTGGTCGAGAACTCGCAGATAGCACACCTGTTGTATACCAAAGGGATCACGCTGGAGGTATGTCCCACGAGCAATTTCCAAACGGGGGCCGTGCCCGGGTTGACCATGCATCCCCTGACGGATCTGTTCAGCTTACGGCTCAAGGTCACCATCAATACCGATGATCCCAGCGTCAGCGACACCACGCTCAGCGACGAATACGTCGTTGCGGTAAGAGCCATCGGGCTGCGGAAACAGCACATTTATACGGCACTGCGCAATGGCGTCGACGCCGCCTTCATCCCCGAAGAAGAGCGCGAGGCCCTGCGCACGCGCCTGCGTAGTGATCTCGCCGCTTTCCCGGATGCAGTCGGCATATTCGATCGCCCCTGAATAAGGCTAAGCCCGCGAGCAAACAAAAACGTGAAGCGCGTTGCGGCGCTTCACGTTTTTCTTATTTCATCTATCGTGGCATTTAGCCAAAAAGTGCTCCCAGATCGGCGGTGGTATAGGGCTTGGGGTGAATATCGCGAATCCCTAACTGCATCAACGTCGTAGCACGCTCCGCAGTCATCCGGGAGACCACCACCAGCGCCTTGGACACCATGCCGGCCTTACGCAAGTGCGCCAGTATCTCGGAACTGCGGCCTGACTGGAGCACATCATCCAACAGGATCACGTCAAGCGCCGTCAAATCATCCGGCAGTTCCGCAGAGCGACTGACCTTGTTGCCGGCCTCCGTGAGGGCCCGCACAACGAACTGACTCCAGGGATCATCGTCATCCACCACCAGAATCGTCTTGCCCGAAGGCAGGAGCGTCGCGGGCGACTTACCTTTGAACGCCGGGATCAGCAGTTCGAACAGCGCCCCGCCGTCAGGCCGATTGGTCACCGAGACTTTTCCATCGCTCTGGCTGAGGATGCGTTCGCAGGCAGCAAGTCCCAACCCCGCGTGGTTGACACCCCGCGTCGTATAGAAGGGCGCCCAGATCTTGTCCAGGTTTTCTTCAGGAATCCCAGGGCCATTATCGGCAAAGCGAACCGCCACGAAGTCCCCTGCCGGAGCGACCTCAACCACCAGACTTGGGGAAGGCACGTGGGCCGTGGCCTCGAGCGCATTCTTGATCACATACCCAAAGGCACGGCTCAACTGCATCGTGTCGGCAATCGCCATAGGGACGCCCGGTGTGATCACATAATGCGTCATGGCTTCAGGGATCCCCAATGCCACCACCGCATCCTTCACCACATCATCCACCATAATCGGGTGCGGCCTGTACTCCCGCGCCGGGCCAATCAGGTGCTCTTTGACCTCAATGATCAATCGGGCACTTTCCCCGATCATATCCAGGTCCTCGCCCATAGAGGCGGTGACGCGCGGATCCGCGTCTTGCAAGGTAGCCAGATCCTCCTTCAGCCGCCCGACACTCGCAGCGATCGGCAGTGACTTGTTTCCAATCCAATGAATCGCCTGAAGCGTGGCCGTTGCCATCGCCTCGAACATCTTGGTGCGCACCAACTCGGCGTGGGCTGCTTCCAACGCCTGGAGCAACTGCGCGTTGTTAAGCGCAATCGCAAGCTGATCCGCCATGGCCTGGAGGCTGGTGATATCTTCGTCGCTGAAAGCAGCTTCCTCGACGCTCTGAACGGTCACGGCCCC
>JAVEWB010000135.1:0-1859 GCA_034004765.1 Anaerolineae bacterium | reverse complement strand
CTTCCAACGCCTGGAGCAACTGCGCGTTGTTAAGCGCAATCGCAAGCTGATCCGCCATGGCCTGGAGGCTGGTGATATCTTCGTCGCTGAAAGCAGCTTCCTCGACGCTCTGAACGGTCACGGCCCCAATCACCTGATCCCCTACGCCCAACGGCAGCGCCATCTCAGAGCGCGTCCGCGGCAGGTAGGGGTTCTTGAAGTGCACCGGCTCCTCGCCCACATCCAATGCGATCCGCGCCTTGTGGGTGCTAATCGCAGCCCCGATCATGGAAAGCCCATTGACCTTGAGCTTATGGCCGGCCGATAGCATCTCTTGCCCAGCTTCGCCGCGCCCGGCCTGCAGCACAGCCCACTCTTTGGTCTCGTCCAGGAGGAAAACCCCCGCGTAATAAAATCCATAGGTATCACAAATAATATCGACCGTGCGATTGAGGAGTTCATCCAGGTCAAGGATCGAAGTCACGTCCTTACCGACTTCTGCAGCCGCCTGCAACAGCCTGGCACGGCGGCTGGAGCGCAGCAAGAGGGTTTGATTCTCTTTGTAGAGGCGGGCATTTTGAATCGCAATCGCAAGTTGATCCGCCATCCCCTGCAGCACCACGATATCATCATCGCTAAAGGCAGCCTCTTCCACGCTCTGGACGGTCAGTGCGCCGATCAACACCCCGCCGGCCATCAAAGGCAGTGCCATCTCAGAGCGGGTATCGGGAAGGTGCGGGTTCTTGAAATGCACCGGCTCCTCACCCACGTCCAGCGCAATCAAGGCATGGCGTTCGCCCGTCGCACGTCCGATCATCGAGTGGCCATCAACCTTGAGCTTATGCCCTTCGGCCACCATGGTCTTGCCCGACACCCCGCGCCCTGAATGCAGGACCGCCCATTCTCCGCTTTCATCGATCAGGAAAACGCCTGCATAGTAAAAGCCGAACTCATCACAGATGATATCCACAGTCTGTTCCAGGAGGGCGTCGGGGTCAAGGATGGAAGCCACGTTGCGCGCTACCTTAGCGGCAGCCTGCAAAAGCGTCGCCCGTCGTGCAGCTAAAGTACCAGTCTCATTCATCGTCAGATCCTCTCTTCGCTCAGGATGGTATTCACCAACTCCAACAGCCCTGCTTCTCGCCCCTTCACGAAATAAGCGCTCGCTCCCCGTGTCACGGCCTCTTTGGCACGGGTCACCTCGTCGAAAGCCGTCAACACAATCACCGGAATGCCGGGTTGAATGACCAACAACTCACTCAAGAGCTTCAAGCCGGCATCGGGATCATCGTTACCCTCAAGATTCGGCATGTGCAGATCAAGGATAGCCAACCCAAATGGATCTCCCGCTTCGTATGCCGTCTTGAACAGCGCCAGGCCAGACTTTGCATCCTCGGCCACGTCCACATCAAGACCTGCACGAACCAGGGTCTTCTCCATACTGCGCCGTACCAGCGGCTCATCGTCCACTAACAGAATGCGTACCTCACTCTCCACAAGCACCCTCCCCAATCAAAGATCTCAGTCAGCAACCGGGCCTGACCTTGCACCTACAGTCCCAACCTTGCTCGTCACAACTGCGCGATAGGCAGCAGCACCGTAAACGTGGTGCCGACCCCGATCTCGCTCTGCACCGTGATCCGCCCCCCCAACCCGCCGATGATCTGAGCGCAGGCGGACAGCCCCAGCCCGGTTCCGCCACGGTCTCCCTTAGTAGTGTAGAAGGCCACCCAGATTTTGTCAATCTTGTCCGGCGGAATTCCTGCCCCGGTATCCCTGAAATCCACAGCCATGAAACCCGGCTGCTCCGTCTGCCGGGCGGTGATATAAAGATGCTTCTCGGCAACGTCAGCCATCGCTTCCATGGCGTTCTTGACCAG
>JAVEWB010000134.1:0-6536 GCA_034004765.1 Anaerolineae bacterium | reverse complement strand
TGGCAGGGCTCCGTAACGGGCTGCCCCTCGATGAAGGTTCCATTCAGGCTCTTCAGGTCCTCTAAGATCACGACGCCGGAAGGGGAGAGCTTGAGCTGCGCGTGGTGGCGGGAGATCTTGGAACTGTCAATCGTGAGCGTGTTGTCCGTCTCGCGCCCCAACGTGATGACCTCGGACGGCAGGGGATAGACCTTCCCCGGCGTCGGACCTGCTTCCATGACCAGAACGAATCGAACCGTTGCTACGACCATGCGCGCTCCCTGACGATCTGTATAGTGTGAGTATCCCGCGAATATCCCTGCTTGTCAAACCGCCTGAGGTCGCTATACTGGACGCAGCCATCGAAGGTGCAACGCACTTTCCGAAGTGCGTTGCACCTGATCATAAGGAGATGCTATGCTGCCGCTGCTTGTCGATGCACATCTGGACCTGGCCTACAACGCGTTGATCCTGGGCCGCGATCTGCGTTCCCCCGTCGATGCGATCCGGGCCCATGAACGCGAACTCCCCCCGCCGCTGGAGAGCGGTACCTGTCTGGTGAGCATCCCCGCGCTTTTGGAGGGCCGCGTCGCCGCCGTTTGGGGGAGCATCTTTGTGGCCCCCGACTGGGAACTGTCGGTCGATGAACCGGTCGTCTATCACAACGCCGACGAGGCGCATACGCACGGCGTGGCGCAGTTGGACTACTACCGCCGTCTGGCGGATGAGGTGCCCTCTGTGGCGCTGCTGCAGACGGCGGCGGACCTGGAAGGGGTGCTGGCCTCCTGGCGCGCCGATGTCCCCCGGCTGGGGCTTTTTGTGGTGCTGGAAGGGGCCGACCCGATCCGCACCCCGGATGAACTGGAGTGGTGGGTGGAGCGCGGGCTGCGCGGCGTTGGCCTGAGTTGGTCCGCGGGGACGCGCTACGCCGGGGGCAACGCTCGCCCCGGCCCGCTGACTGCCGACGGGCAGGCTCTCCTGAAGCGCATGGCGGAGTACAACCTGCTGCTCGATCTGAGCCACCTGTGGGAGGAGGCCGCCTACGCGGCGCTCGACCGCTACCCGGGGCCGGTGGTCGCCTCGCACGCCAATCCGCGCGCTTTCCTGGATACCCCGCGCGCGCTCACGGATGCACTGATCCGGCGTATTGCGGAACGCGAGGGGGTGGTGGGGGTGATCCCCTACAACCTGATGCTCAAATCCGGCTGGATGCGGGGAGATCCCCGGCTGCCTCTCAGCCGTGTGGTCGAGGCGATCGATTACGTTTGCCAATGTGTGGGGAGCGCGGCGCACGTCGGGCTGGGCTCCGACTTCGACGGCGGCTTCGGTGTGGCGTCGGTTCCTCTGGGTATCGAGACGATTGCCGATCTGGGGAAGATTGCGGGCCTGCTTCAGGAGCGGGGGTACAGCGCCGGAGAGGTCGAAGCTATTTTGGGTGGTAACTGGCTGCGTGTGATGCGCCGCGTGTTGGATGCGTTCTAATAGGGCGTTTTGTTTGCCTTCTCTGTGAATTATGGTATCATGCTGCCACACCCTACTGTGTGCGTGATACCGAGATGGGGTTTTGAGCCAACACCTTGAAAAATGGGGATCTTAGTCCATAGGCGGTGAGGCGGTAGCTTTCGAGCAAGGCCAAAGTCGTCCGGCGAGTTCCCACCTGCGTCAGCAGGGTCAAAGCCAACGGTACACGGCACAGTGGGGATTGCACTTATGAAGCTGCTCTTGTCCAAAGAGCAGCTTTTTTTATGTCGCACGGCCTGTGGCTGACGTCTTTTAGTTATGTAAAGTAACCTTGACTTTCTTTTCTGGCTATGTTATGCTCTATGTACATTGAGAAATTTTGTCAAAGGATAGAGGCTAAGTCTTAGAATGTTTTGGGAACGCGTCACAGAGGAGATCTACGTCTTTACCAGCGACCGTTATGCTCTGGTCAATTCTATTGCTGTTTTGACCGAGGAAGGGGTCGTCGTTGTCGATGCGCTTCCTTTCCCCGATGAGGCGAAGCAGATCGCGGCTTTTCTGGAAGCACGCGCGCGTGGCCGCTTCCACTCGATCATCCTCACTCATTACCACATGGATCATGTGTACGGCCTGTTTGCCTTCCCTGCACACCTGGATGTCATTGCTCACGAACTCTGCCGCAAGAAGCTGCTTGAAGTCGGCGAGCGATCGCTGGAGCAGGCCCGCCAGAGTGATGCTATCTTCGATGAAGTTGTCCTGCGCCTTCCCACGATCACGTTCGACGAAGGTGAACTGCTGCTCTCGGCGGGAAACAAGCACTTCCGTCTGATGCACCTGCCGGGCCATTCTATGGACAACATCGGGGTCTTCCTGGAGGACGAGCGCATTCTGTTCGCCGGGGACTCGGTGATGGCAATTCCCATCATAGCGGACGGTGATTGGCGGCAGTCGATTCAGACGCTGCACCGTATCAAGGAACTCTCCCCGGAGACGATCGTGCAGGGCCACGGTGAGGTGATCCTCCGCGGCGAAGTGCAGTCCGTTCTTGACGGCTACATCAAATATTTGCAGTGCGTGGAGATACAGGCGCGCAAGGTGTTGGATAAGAACAAGCCCCGCAGCAAAATCTGGGACATCTCGCTGGAGACCTGCGGACTGGAGCGCGTCCCCCTGGGGGTGGCCAGCCATCAGCTTCACGTGGCCAATATCCTGCGGGTCTATGATGTGCTCGCGGCGGAACGGGAAGCGGCGGAAGAGTCGGCGTGACCCTGGTCGGTGAGGCACTGAGCATCTGAGAAAGTGGGGGCTGTCCAACGGACAGCCTTTTTGATAGGTACACCTGGAGGAGTATGCCCACGCTCGAAGGCTGGCTCGAACGCTACCTGGATTCTCTGGAGCAGGAGAACGCTTCCTACTACACCATCAAGAACTACGGGACGGACATCACGCAGTTCCTGAACTACTGTGCAGAACAGGAGGCGCGCACGCTTGAAGCCCTCACACGGGAGATGGTGCGCAACTACCTGCAGGTGCTGGATGAGCTGGGGATCGCGCGCGCCAGCATTGCCCGGCGCGTCTTCGAGCTGCGTGCTTTTGGCGATTACCTGGTCCGCGCCAGAGCGTGGGAGCAGAACCTCTTCCGCCGCATCTATGCCCCGCGGCTGCCCCAAAGGCTCCCGCGCTACCTGACCGGTGAGGAAGTGGAGAAGCTGCTCGCTGCTCCCGATACGAAGACCCCCAAAGGGGTGCGGGATCGGGCGATCCTGGAGACCCTCTATGCCTCCGGCGTGCGCGTCAGTGAGCTCGTCGGCTTAGACCTGCGGGACGTGAGCTTCTCTGCCGGAGAGATGCGGGTGATCGGCAAGGGTGACAAAGAGCGGCTGGTGCTGCTGGGCCGCCCGGCGCTTGGCGCGCTGCGGCGCTACCTGGAGGGTGCGCGGGACGAGTTCATGGGGGACCGCGCCACGTCGGCGCTCTTCCTCAACCGCTTTGGGCGGCGGCTCTCCGTGCGGTCGGTCGATGAGATCGTGCGGATGGCCGGCGTGGCGGCGGGGATCGAACAGGTCGTCACGCCGCACCTGCTGCGTCACACCTTCGCCACGCACCTGCTGGACGGCGGTGCCGATCTGCGTGTGGTGCAGGAGCTGCTGGGCCACAGCAGCCTGGCGACCACCCAGATCTACGCGCACGTCACGCAGCACCACGCACGGGAGGTCTACCTGCGGGCGCATCCCCGGGCGGGAGAGGAATAGGTGCAACGCACTTTCCGAAGTGCGTTGCACCTTGGGTCAATTCAAATGAAGAGCGGGCAGGGATGCCCGCGGTCCGACGCCTTATGCCGGGCCGTGCGCCGCTTCTTTTTCCTTCTCGGCGTGGCGCAGGATGAGGCCCTCTTCGCCGGCATCCAGGACCACCACATCGCCCGTGCGGAACTCCCCCAAAAGCAACCTGTCGGAGAGCGGCGTCTCGACCTCTTGCTGGATGAGCCGCCGCAGAGGCCGCGCGCCGTATTCCTCGTTGTAGCCGTGATCGGCGAGCCATTCCTGGCCGGCCTCACTGAGGATCAGGTCCAGCCCGTTCTCCTGCAGCCGGGCCTGCACTTTCTTGATCTCTAAGTCCACGATCTCCCGCAGCGCTTCTTTGCTCAGCGCGTGGAAGATGATGACGGCGTCGACGCGGTTGAGGAACTCGGGGCGGAAGAGACGGCGCAGCTCCACTTTGAGCTTGCGGCTCATCTCATCGTATTCGTGAGTCTTGTCCTCAGGGGGAGCGATATCGAAGCCCAGTGCTCCCTGCCGCCGGATCTCCTCGGCCCCAACGTTGCTGGTCATGATGATGAGGGCGTTGCGGAAATCGACCCGGTGCCCGCGGGCATCGGACAGGATGCCTTCCTCCATGATCTGGAGCAGCATGTTGAAGGCGTCAGGATGGGCCTTCTCGATTTCGTCGAAGACGATGATCGAATAAGGCCGCCGCCGGATGGCCTCGGTCAACTGACCGGCCTCCTCGTACCCCACGTAGCCGGGAGGCGCCCCGACCAGCCGCGCGACGGTGTGCCGCTCCATGAACTCGGACATGTCCAATTGGATGAGCGACTCCTCGTTCCCGAAGAGGAAACTGGCAAGCGCTTTCGCCAGTTCCGTTTTCCCGACGCCGGTCGGCCCTAAGAAGATGAAGGAGCCGATGGGGCGATGGGGGTCTTTCAACCCCGCACGGGCCCGCCGCACGGCCTGGGCAATGGAGGCGATGGCCTCATCCTGCCCGACGATCTTCTTTTGCAGTTCCTGCTCCATCGCGAGGAGCCGCTGGGATTCTGCCTGAACGAGCTGGATTAACGGGATGCCGGTCCACATGGCCACGATTTCGGCGATGTTTTCCGGCTCGACGACCAGGTGCTCATCCTCACGCTCCTGCCGCCGCCGAAGCTGCGCAATCTCGTCCTCCAGCGTTTTCTCGATCGTGTTGAGCCCCTCTAGTTCTTCGTAGCTGGCTTCTGCCATCATTCGCCCCCGCTTGATGCGCAGGTCTTGCAGCTCCTCGAAGATGTCACGCAGCCGCAGTGCCAGCGGCGATTTGTACATGCGCACGCGCGAGGCCGCCTCATCGATCAGGTCGATGGATTTGTCGGGTTGATGCCGTTCGGTCACGTAGCGGGAGGAGAGGCGCACGGCCTCCTCCAGCGCCGGCGGGCTGATGCGCAGGCGATGGTGTTTCTCGTAGGCGTGACTGATGCCTTTGAGAATTTCCAGCGTCTCTTCGGCGTTGGGTTCTTCGATCATAATGGGCTGGAAGCGGCGCTCCAGCGCGGCGTCCGATTCGATGTGCTTGCGGTACTCGTCTAGCGTGGTCGCGCCGATGCACTGAAGCTCCCCGCGTGCCAGCGCGGGCTTCAGGATATTGGCGGCGTCGATGGAGGAGCCGGCTGCACCTGCCCCGACCAGCATGTGGACTTCGTCGATAAAAAGAATGGTGTGGGCGTTCTTCAGCTCTTCCAGCAGCTTCTTCAGCCGCTCCTCGAACTGTCCCCGGTACATCGTCCCGGCGACCAGCGCGCCGATGTCGAGCTGGATCACCTGCTTATCGAGAATGGGGCCGGGCACGCTGCCCGCGACGATGCGCTGTGCCAGCCCTTCGACGATGGCCGTCTTGCCGACGCCGGGCTCGCCGATCAGCGCCGGGTTGTTCTTCGTCCGGCGGGCCAGCACCTGGATGACACGCTCGATCTCTGTCTGCCGTCCGATGACCGGATCGAGTTCGCCGGCGCGTGCGCGTTCCGTGAGGTTGAGGGTTACCTGCTCCAGGAGCGAATCGCCGTGGGGGGCGGAGCGCCTTTCACCCGGCGCAGCGGCGGCTTTGGGCTGGGGCTCCGCCTCGGGTGTCGTAGGCATCACCTGCAAGACCCGACGGCGCACGATGCTGGCTGTCAACCCGGTCTGTTTGAGAACTTCCAAAACCAGCCCTTCTTGCTGGCGGAGCAGCGCCAACAGCAGGTGCTGGGTGTCCACGTCGAAGCTGCGGACCTGCTGAGCTTCGTCTAATGCGATGTTGAGCAGCAGCTTGGTGCTGTCGCGCAGCTCCGGCAGGGCATCGCGCATGGGCCCGGCCCCCGAAAGCCGCTCTACGGTCATCTGCACTTTCTGAGGACGCAGCCCCATATCGCGCAGGACACGCCCCGCCAGGCTCTGGCCTTCCATAAGGAGCCCCACGAAAATGTGCTCCGGCCCAATGGAGTCATGGCGCATGCGAATCGCTTCCGTTTTAGCGAAACGCAGGACTTCCTTAGCTGCTGGGGTAAATCGATTCAAGTTGTCTGTCATTTCATTGATCCTTCTATGCCTGTCCAACAATACATACAGGTGCCGATCCTCTCGACTTCCCTAATCTCATTATAGCATAAAAGACTATCCTACAAGGGGTGTTTAGGGAGTTAAGGCGCGGCGGAGCCGTGCCCCAAAAATCCTATCTCCGACAAAGAGAGACATGTCCTACGCAAAAGCGCGGGAGAAGCTCCCGCGCTTTTTGTCTGTCTGCTGTGATATCTGCTGCGAACTACTTTACCTGCTTCACCAGTTCCATGAACTCTTCCCACTCTTCGG